>JAEYYS010000166.1 GCA_023428335.1 Verrucomicrobiota bacterium
GCGCGGCGCGATCAGCACGTCCGGCGGCTCGCCGGCCAGGCGGGAGCGGGTGATGCGGTCCTGCATGATGTCGATGGACCCGGCCATCACGTCCATCACGTTGGGCGGCACGTTGGAGGCCGGGGCAGCCGGCTCGATGCCGGGCCGCTGGAACTTGAGGTCGAGTTGGTCGCGCTCAACGACGGTCGCTTCGAGCTGGAGGACAAGCAGAGCCACCTTGCCTCGATGTGTGGCGACCGCTTTGACATGGGTCCCTGCGCTGTGGTACGCCACGCCGGGCTAACCCTGCTGCTCACCAGCGTCAAGACGCCGCCCTTCGACCTCGGCCAGTGGCGCAGCCAGGGGCTGGAGCCGACCAGCTTCTCCTTCCTCGGCGTCAAGGCCGCGGTCGCCCACCGTCGCGCCTACGATCCGATCGCCACGCGCATGCTCTGGGTCGACACCCCCGGCCCGTGCAGCAGCCGGCTCGCCTCCCTGCCGTTTCGTCGCCTGCGCCGCCCGGTCTGGCCGCTCGATGAGGTCACCTTGCCTTGAGGGGGAACGGCCCTCTAGGATCTGAAATTGGAAATTTGAGGTCTGAAATCCCCCACCCCGGCGCCCTCGGAGATGGCGCCCTACCTTCGCTTCGCGTTCTGGCGAACGCGCCTACGATCCCGGCACCCGGCCGGCCGGGCGACCGAAGAAAACATAGAGCCAGCCGATCATCAGGCCGATGAGCGGGGTGGGCACGACGATGGCGAGCACGGTCCACAGGCGTGGCAGGCGGACCGGGGCGTCGCCGAGATTGACCTGCAGCACGCCCTGCAGGAGCAGGCCGGTGGACAGCAGCAGCAGGGCGGCGAGCCAGAACGCCCAGGCCAGCAGGAAGGCGCGGGCCTGGGGCAGGTGCTCGGGCGTCGTCCAGTGGGCCTTGTGGGGGATGTTCCAGGAGCGGGGGAACTTCAGGCAGAGACCGATCACCGCCACCACGAACAGGCCCATGGCCACCGGCCCGAGGCTGGCCCAGAGCAGGAAGGCGTCGCGGGACTGCCAGCCGTTGGCCGCGCCCTGCAGGTTGAAATGCGTGGCAACCCGCGCCGGCAGATCCGCAGCGTGGTAGCCGATGACAACGACGTGGGCGACCGACAGCAGCAGCCAAACGAGCGCGGCGGGCAGGGGGCGGGACATGAGGATGGCGGCAAGGTCAGGCTAAGTCGCGGATGGCTGTGGCACAAACGGGAACCGGGCGAGCCTGTGCGCCAAGCGCGGCCGCCTATCCAGACTTCGCGTTCTGGCGAGCGCGCTTAGGTTGGGGGGGTCTGCTGTCGCTCCGATGGGAAAACTCGCATTTTCCGCTGCTCAAGCCCGGCGCCCTCGGAGATGGCGCCCTACCTTCGCTTCGCGTTCTGGCGAACGCGCCCCGCCCTCTGAAATCTGAAATTTGAGATTTGAGATCCCAGATCAGGCCGCCGGGGTGGGCGGCAGGTTGGGGACGAGGTGTTCGGCGGCCTTGGCGGCTTCGGCGCGCAGCTCGGGATTGGCGTTCACCTGCTCGAACTCGCGGCACCAGCCCTTGATTTCGAGCTCGTTGAAGATCTTGCCGATGACCCGGCGCAGCAGGCCCTTCAAGTTCGGCAATTCAACCTCCTGCAGGCTGCGGATGGCGGCCTCCTTGTAGGTCTCGAGCATGAGGGTGGCCTTGTCGTAAACGCCGGTCTCGGTGGCCCACTGGCGGATGGTGGCCTTCTCCGGCAGGGCGGTCGCCTGGCCGTTCCACAGCGCCTCCATGACCTCCTTGACCTCGCCCTTGCCACGCTCGCGCAGCAGGGCCAGCAGGATGCTCGGCCGGATCGCCACCTGGGTGGCGGCGGCGGAGTCGTCGCCGAGGTCATCGAGGTCGTCGCGGATCTGGTAGGCGATGCCGAGGTTCTCGCTGTACTGATGCAGGGCGTCCTCGGTCTCGTCGAGGCGACCCGCCAGCGCGGCGCCAATCTTGAGCGCCACCTCGAAGGCGGGCGCGGTCTTGCTGCGGAAAATCTCCAGCACCTGGGTGTTGCTGAGCGCCACCGGATGGTTGTTCCAGAGCAGTTCGGCGCCCTGGCCGCGGCAGAGTTCGCGCTGGCCGTCGGCGGCGACCTTCAAACAGGCGCTGCGCAGGTGGGCGGGCACGTCCATCTCGGCGAGCAGGCGGTAGCCCTCGCCAATGAGCAGGTCGCCGGCGTTGAGCGCCACCGCCACGCCGTGCTCGGAGTGCAGGGTGGGTTCGCCGTAGCGCTCGGCGTCGTTGTCCTCAATGTCATCGTGGATGAGCGAGGCCTTGTGGAAGGCTTCGACGGAGATGGCGGCGAGCTTGACCGCATCGGACACGGGGCCCTCGGGATCCTCGCGCAGGGCCTGGTAGGCGGCGACGGTGAGGAAGGGGCGCCAGCGCTTGCCGGCGCGGGCCAGCCAGTCGCGCGCGATCTCCTCGGTCTGGCAGGTCGGCTGGCCGAGCAGGCCGTCGAGCGCCTCGCGGGTGAACCAGGTTTTCACCTCGTCGTGCAGGGCGTTGAGATTGAGCCGGCGCGTCTTGTCCTCGCTGGTCAGATGGATGTAGTCCCAGACCCAGTCGACATCGACCGTGGTGTCGATGCAGTCGTCCTGGAGCAGCGGCACGGCAACCGCCGGGATGGCGGCGGCCTCGACGTAGGGGAAGGTGCGCTCGAGCACGGGCAGGCAGGAGATGCCGACGATGGCCTCGATCTTGCCGGTCTGGATGAGCGACATGACGATGGCGCTGCCCTCGGCGACGAGCACCGCGTAGCCGAGCTTTTCCGCCTCGTTCTGGAAGTCCTGGATCGAGCACAGGCCGCACTGCTTGCAGAGCAGGCCGAACTCATCGAAGGGCGCCGGGCACTTGCTCTCGACGCGCAGGCACTTGGGCATGAGCAGCAGGCGCTTCTCAAACGGCACGGTGGCCAGCGACTCGCGCCAGGTCTCGTTGGCGAGCAGCACGCCGGTGTAATCGCGGTAGAGCTGGTCGATGCCGTGGATGGCCAGGATCTTGTCGGTGTGCTGCTGCAGCTCGTCGATCGGCACTGGCGGCACCAGCTTGGTCTCCTCGGCATAGGCGCGCACCGCCTGCAGGACGAAATCGCGATCCTGCTTGGTCTGCGGGATGTTCTTTTTCGGCTGCCGAAAGCGGCGCACCAGGCCAGGGATGGCGGGTGGCAGAGCGGCGGAACGGACGGCGACAGTGGACATGGGGGAAAGCGGGGGCGACGAAACCCGGGCAGGGCTTGTTGAGATTCCGTCTTGGGTTTCTCCTGTAACCGTGGCGCGGGATGGCGGTCTTGCAAGGATTGCGCCCGGCTCCGCGAAAATTGCAGGGCTGGTCTGGACATGACAAGGCCGGCCGTCCTTGCGGGGGGCCGGCCCCCTGGCTGTCAGTTCACTTGCCGAGCGCGGTTTTGATGGCGTCGACGACTTCCGGCGCGTCCGGCTTCGTGCGCGGCTCAAAGCGGGCGAGGATCTTGCCGTCCTTGCCGACGAGGAACTTGCCGAAGTTCCATTTCACGTCGCCCGGGAAGGGCGAATCCTTGCCGCTGAGCGCCTCATAGAGCGGGTGCTTGTCGGCTCCCTTGACGACAACCTTGTCGAACATCGGGAAGCTGACCTTGTATTTGCTGGAGCAGAACTCCTTGATGTCGGCGTTGCTGCCCGGTTCCTGGGCGCCGAAGTCGTTGCAGGGGAAACCGAGCACGGCGAGCCCATGTTTGGCGAACTCCTCATGCAGGGCCTGGAGCTGGGTGTACTGCGGGGTGTTGCCGCAGCGGGAAGCGACATTGACGATGAGCAGGACCTTGCCTTCGTAGGCTTTCAGGCTGGTGTCCTTGCCGTCGATGTCCTTGAGCGTGATGTCGTAGAGACCGGCGGCGTTGGCGGTGACCGCCAGGGCGGCGGTGAGGGCGAGGGTGAGGAGAGCTTTCATGCGGGGATGCAGTACGCCGGGCGCGGCCAAAAATCTTCCTTGTTTGCGTGCCCAGGCGGGAAAAAAGGCCGTTTTTCGCCATCCCCGCGGTCGCTGCCCGCGGCTACAGCCAAACCCGCGTTGTGGCCAACGCGCCTACGGGGAAGCTCACTTCGCCAGCCACTGCACGGCATCGATGATGACGTAGCCATCGGTGCCGGCGTTGCTGACGGTCACCTCGGCGGCACCGGCGGCGAAGTCGAACTCGCCGAGCGACACCGCGATGCCGTCGATCTTGCCCGGCTCGCGCTGGTCGACCGCGACCTTGGCCTCGCCACCGGCATGGCGGACCGTGACCGGCACGTTGCTGGCGCGGTTCTTGTTCGGCGCGTAGACCAGGCGCACCTCGTAGCGGCCGGCCTTGGCCAGCTCGGCGCGAAACACGGCCTGCGACTCGCCCTTGCCGGCATTGCCGTCGTGCTGGTAGCTGACGTTGTAAAACTTGCCGGCCGCGCCCTCCTGCCAGTGGCCGGTGAGCGTGGCCTTGAGGTCGTCGACGACGATGCCGTCGAGCGACACCGACTTGCTGGAGATCGGGCCGTCGTATTCGAGGATCTGGCCGTCCTGAAGCAGGCGCGCGCGCAGCTTGGTGTAAGGCACCTGCTGGACCGGCAAGCCGTCCTCGATCGCCATCACCGCAGCGGTGGCGGCCGACTGGCCGAGGATCATGAACACCGGCTCCATGCGGATGCTACCGTAGGCGATGTGGCTGGCCGACATGGCCACCGGCACGAGCAGGTTGCGGCCTTGGCCGGCTTTGGGCACGAGCGAGCCGTAGGCGATAGCGTACGGACCGTTGGTGCTGACGCCGATGTCGCCCTCGTTCTGCACGTAACCCTCGGGGGTGATGTAGCGCTGGACGTTGTGGCTGTCGATCGTGTAGCTGCCCATGCCCACCGAGTCGGGGGTCGGCTTTTTCTTGCGCAGCTCGTTCTCGGTCATGACGAAGTGACCGATCATGCGTCGCGCCTCGCGGATGTAGAGCTGGTGCGACCAGTGGCCGTTGTCAGTGAACTCATCCTTGGGCAGGCCCCACTTCTGCAGTTCCTCGCGGACATCGGCCGGCACGCGCGGGTCATTGGCGACAAACCACATCAGGCCCTGCTGGTAGCGCTGGTGCTCGGCAATGATCTCGCGCCGGCGCTCGTAGCTGGCCTCGGGGTAGTCGTAGTTGTAGCCGATGTTGTCGAAGCTGAACGGGCCGTGATTGTTGGTGTCGGTCTTGTGGTTCGGGATCGGGTCGAACTTGTCGAAAAACTCGCGCCAGCCGGCCTCAAAGACGCGCAGGATCAGCTCATACTGGCTGGCATCGTAGCCCTCGGGCTTCGGGAAGGGTACGCGGTTCGAAGGATCGTTCGTGTAGCAGGAGCGGAAGCAGTAGGCCTGCACGCGGTGGTCGCCCTCGCCCTTGACGCCCGGGTTCTCGGTGCTGATGCGCGCCAGCACGCCGCTGTTCGGATCGCCCGGGATCTTGTAGGGACTGATCGGCTGCTTGAGCACGCCGAAGTGGTGGCGGTGGTGCAGCACGCCGACCTGCACGCCGTTGTGCTCCTCGCCATAGACGCGGTTCGCCTCGCGGCCGACATGGTAATCCACGCCCGCCGCCGCCATCAGATCGCCCTCGTAGGTGGCATCGAGGAACATCTTCCCCTCATAGGTCTTGCCGTCGAGCGTGGTGATCGAAACGATGCGGTCGCCGTCCTTCTTGACACCCTTGGCGCGGTCGAGCAGGGCCTCGCGCACCACCGGGATGCCGAGTTCCTTGACCCAGTCGTCGAAGATGCGCTCGGCGACATGCGGCTCAAAGATCCACATCGTCCGTTCCTTGCCGTCCATGGCCGGCGTGCCCTGGCCCTGATTGCCGTACTCGTCCTGCTTCTGCTGGCGCCAGGCTTCGGGCTTCTGGTAGTGCAGGTAGACGCGATGGTAAAACTGGCGCGACAAGCCGCCGATGACCGCCTTGTTGCCACTGTCGGTCCAGCCCAGGCCGCCGCTGGTCAGGCCACCGAGATGCTTGTCGGGACTGACGACGATGACCGACTTGCCCATCTCTTTCACCTGCACCGCCGCGGTGATCGCGGCACTGGTGCCGCCGTAGATGACGACATCATGCTCGGCGAGGACAGCGGTGGCCAGGGACAGGAACAGGGCGAGGCGGGTTTTCATTCCTGCACCCCTGCCCCGCTGAGCCGGCTTGTCAACGCGGGGCACTCGCCCAGAGGGCGGGCATCCGGAGCGCAGGTTCCCTCTGAAATCTGAGATTTGAGATCTGCGATTTGAGATTTGCCGCCTACCGCATCTTCTCCGCCAGCGCCAGATCCGCCGCAAAGGTGATCTTTGGATTCGGGCCGTCGTTGACGACGACGTGCACCGGGGCGCCGAGGTGTTGCACGGCGGAAACCTCGTCGGTGACGAGGCGTCCCTCGCTCAGCACGGCCTCGTAGGCGCGCGTCAGCAGGTCGAGCTGGAACACCTGCGGGGTCTCCATGATCCAGGCGCCCTCGCGCTCGATCGAGCCGGTGATGACGCCGTTGGCATCGGCGCGCTTGAGGGTTTCGGTGAGCGGCCGCGCGCAGGCGGCGGCGCCGTGGACGTGCGCGGCGGCGAGGCAGCGCTCGATCTGGGCCGGGGCGATGAGCGGACGGGCACCGTCGTGCACGGCCACCAGCTCGGTGCCGGGCGCGCAGGCGCGCAGGCCTTCCCAGACTGACAAATGC
>JAEYYS010000032.1 GCA_023428335.1 Verrucomicrobiota bacterium
GACTGAGTAGCTGTTTTGCGAAGGGGAAGTACTTTTGAAGTGCGGAGGGTCGAGTTGAGGTTTTGCGCTTGGCTTGCGGTTTTGCTGGGGTGAATCAGCCGACTGCTGTCCCATGACAACCTGCCGATGCCGGCTCAAACCCCGGCAGCCAGGAGGTCTGCGGGCTGCCCAGCAACCTGAAGCTCCCGCCTGCTGTCCCATAGCTTCGCAACAACCTCACCAAGTCGAGCCGCTCCCACATCGCCGCACGCACCACGGCAAAGATCCGCACAAAGCTGTGTCCCCAGCGGCTCATGTGGGCGGCGAATCGCAGCAGCACGTAGACCAGCAGCGCCGTCCACACCTGCCAGCGGATCGCGTTGGCGCTGTGTCCCAGGAAATCGCCCAGCTTGAGCGTTTGTTTGACCTGTTTGAAGAAGACCTCGATGTCCCAGCGGGCGCGGTAAAGGTCGCACACGCTGCGCGGACTCCACTCGCAGTTGTTGGTCAGGAAGGTCATGAGCCGCTTCTCGCCGTCGAGTTCCACCCAGGCTTCCACCCGGCGCACGGTCCAGCCCTTGAGGTGCTTCCACTGCGGCCCGGTGAGCTTGACGATCTGGTCTTTGACGATGCTGCTGCCCTTGTGCATCGGCAGGTTGCGCCGCACGCGGTAGCGGAGATTCTCTTTGGCTCGAGTCACCCACTGAACCCCGCGCAGATCGAGGTCGTGCAGGTGCGGGAAGTCCACGTAGGCCTTGTCGAAGATCACAACTTCGCCGTCCTGCAGCCCGGCACACACCTCACGGGCACGGGTGATGTCGTGCTCGCTGGCGGTGTTGACGATGGCAAAGGTGGGCAGGAAGCTGTTGAGGCTCAGGCGCAGGTGCAGCTTGGCCGCCGCCTTGCGCCGCCGGTGCTTGGCCCAGCCCATGCAGTTGGCCACCAAATGGATGACGGTGGAGTCCACGGCATGGATGCAGGCTTTGAAGCGATGCAGGCGGGGTCGTTTGCCCCCGCCCGGGTGGCTTGAGCCAAAGCTCGTGTCGCAGTGGTGAAGATGCGCCATCGTGCGCCAAAAGACCTGCTCGGCGAAACGGGCGTCGCGCACCTTGTTGGCGTGGGAGAGATTGTTGCGGGAGGGTGGGGTCAGGCCATAGGCGGCGATGGCGCGCGACTTGAGCCTCAGCCAGTCACAAATGTCGTTGAGGCTCAGGGCGTGGGCGAGTTGGGCGAAAATCATCGTGCCGAGATGACTGAGCACCGAGTAGCTGCGCGCCTTGGCGGCGACGCCTGTCTGCCGCGCTGCCGCGCCGATGATGGAGCGCGGTATGAGCTTGAGAAGTTGGCCGAGAACGTTGATGTGGTGCCTTGCTGGCTGGGTGGTGTGGGTGGGCGTTGGTTTTGACATCGTAATCCTAATCAAACCACTCCACGCCCCCAGTCAGCACCCTTTTCGCCTCAAGCCCACCCATGCCTGTGGGATGCCTGTGATCTCAAATTAGAAATCTGAGATGGCGAAGCAAGCCCACCCTCCGGCGAGCGTCGCTGTGCAGAGCCTCAGGACTTCTCCAGGCCGAGGTAGGCCTTGGCGTTGGCGTAGCAGATGTTGCGGATCATCGGGCCGAGCAGGGCATCGTCGTCGGGTATGAGGCCGCTTTCGACATCGTTACCGAGCAGGTTGCAGAGCGTGCGCCGGAAGTACTCGTGACGCGGGAAGGACATGAAGCTGCGGCTGTCGGTGAGCATGCCGATGAAGCGGCTGAGCAGGCCGAGATTGCTGAGGGCGTTGATCTGCCACTCCATGCCCTCCTTCTGGTCGACAAACCACCAGCCGGAACCGAACTGCACCTTGCCCGGCGTGGTGCCGTCGGCGAAGTTGCCGGCCATGGTGCCGAAGACGTAGTTGTCGGCGGGGTTGACGTTGTAGAGCACGGTCTTGGGCAGGGCGTCCTCGCTGTCGAGGGCGTCGAGGAAGCGGCTGAGGCTCTGGGCCTGCGGGAAGTCGCCAATGCTGTCGCAGCCGACGTCGGCGCCGACGAGGCGGGCGAGACGGCTGTTGTTGTTGCGCACCGGGCCGAGGTGGAGCTGCATGGTCCAGCCGCGCGCGGCGTTGAGGCGGCCGACGTGAAGCATGACATTGCTGGCGAAGCGGTCCTGCTCCTGCGGGTTGGCGGCATGACCGGTACGGGCCTTGTCGAACAGGCTCTCGGCCTCGGCATCGCTGATGAAGCTGGCGTGGCAGGCATTGAGGCCGTGGTCGCTGAGGCGGCAGCCCTGGGCGTGGAAGAAGTCGTGACGCTGGGTCAGGGCCTCCAGCAGGCTGGCGTAGGAATTCACCTCGATGCCACTGGCCGCGGCGAGGCGGTCGCACCAGGCATTCCAGGCTTCGGGCTGGTGGATGGCAAGGGCCTTGTCGGGACGGAAGGTTGGGTAGACGCCGACCTCAAAACCGTCGGCGGCGCACTGCTGATGCCAGCGCAGGTCATCGATCGGGTCGTCGGTCGTGCACAGGGCGCGGACTTTCTGGGTGCGCAGGATGCCGCGGGCACTCATCTCCGGACGCGCCAGCGCGGCCTCGGTCTGCTCCCAGATCGCCTCGGCGGTTTTTTCGCTGAGCAGTTCATCGATGCCGAAGTAGCGCTTCAGCTCAAGATGCGTCCAGTGGTAGAGCGGGTTGCGCAGGGTGTGCGGCACGGTGCGCGCCCAGGCGAGGAATTTTTCCTTGGGACTGGCGTCGCCGGTGACAAGACGCTCGGGCACGCCGTTGCAGCGCATGGCGCGCCACTTGTAATGATCGCCCTCAAGCCAGATCTCGAACAGGTTCTTGAACTGGCGGTCCTCGGCGATGTCCTTGGGCGGCAGGTGGTTGTGGTAGTCGAGCAGGGGCTCGTCCCTGGCAAAGTCGTGGTACAAACGGCGGGCGGCGTGGCTGGTGAGCAGGAAGTCGTCGTGAATGAAGCTCATGGCGGTTGAGGGGTTGGAATTGTGATCCAAAGTGGGCGGATGACGTGCGATGGCAAATGGAGATGCGTGCTCGGCCTGCTGGCCGTGCTGGCATTGGCTTCCTGCTCGACGGCGCGCTTTTACGGCCAGGCGCTGGCGGGGCAGCGCGAGATGACGCGCTTGGCCCGGCCGGTCGAGGTCGTACTGGCCGATCCCGCCAGTTCGCCGGCGCTGCGCCGCAAGCTGGAGACGACGCGCGATCAACTCGCCTTTGCCGAGCAGGAATTGGCGTTGCCGGTGCAGGGGCAGTATGAGCGCTACGCCGACCTCGGTCGAAAGCAGGCGGTCTGGGTGGTGTTTGCGGCGCCGGAGTTCAGCGTCGAGGCGAAGACCTGGTGGTATCCGCTCATTGGCAAGCTGAAGTACCGCGGCTTTTTTCGCGAGCAGCTTGCGCAGGCCGAGGCTGAGCGCTGGCGGGCGCGCGGGCTGGATGTTTTTGTCGGTGGCGTCGAGGCCTACTCGACCCTGGGCTGGCTGCGCGATCCGCTGCTGAACACCTTCCTGGGCCGCGACGACGCCTGGCTTGCCGATTTGCTCTTTCACGAGTTGACCCACCAGCGGATCTACCTGCCGGGCGACACCGATTTCAATGAGGCGCTGGCGACCGCGGTGGGGCAGGAGGGCGCGCGGCGCAGGCTGCGCGCGCGCGGTCGCCTGCGGCAGTTGGCGACCTTTGAACGCGAGCTGGCGGTCGAGCGGGAGTTTGTCGCCGAGGTGCTCGCCACCCGCCAGCGGCTGGCGGTGCTGTACAAGATCGAGTCGGGTCGGTCGCCGGCAGAGTTGCGGCGCGGCAAGCTGGCCGAGTTCGAGCGCCTGAAGCAGCGGTTGCACGCGCTGGACCATCGCCATGGCGGCTCGCTGCGACTGGATCGCTGGCTGGCCCAACCGCTCAACAACGCGCGCCTCAACACCGTTGCCACCTACCATGAATTGTTGCCCTGCTTCGAGGCTCTGCTGCGCCGGCATGACGGCGATTTCGAGGCGTTTTTCCGCGAAATCGAGGGGCTGCGCCGGCTTGAAGGTCGGGCGCGGCTGGCCAGACTGAAGGAACTCGCCTCATGAAAGCCCTGATTGCCGCCTTATTGCTGCTCGCCCTGCTCTGGGAGTTTCGCGAGCCCCTGCACGACTGGCTGGCGCGGCCCTGGCGGGCGCTTGAGCATGACCCACTGCCCGGACTGGTCTGGCGCCACGGTCGCGAGCAGCCCGGGTTGCGGGTGCAGGCCGAGTTTGAGCGCTGGCTGCGCTCCGAGCGTTTGATGGATCGTCGCTTTCGCGCCGAGGTCGATGCCGCGGTGACCCGCGAGTTGGAGCTCTGGGCGCGGCAGTTCCCGACCGAGGAGGAACGTCTGCGCCGGTTGCGCCTGGCAGGGCTGGGGGGCGGGGAACTGGAGCGACGGATCCGCGAGCACCTGCTCGACGAGGCCTGGTTGGAGCGGCGTTTGCCGAAGCAGGCAGCGCCGGCCACCGGCACGCTGGCCGTGCCCGAGGTGCTGCGGGTGGCCCACCTGTTTTTGTCGCGCCACCGTGAGGGGCAGGCGGACCGCGCCGCCGAGATCGCCGGGTTGGAGCGACGTCTGCGCGCGGGCGGTGATTGGAAAACGTTGGTGGCGGCGCACAGTGAGGACGCGCGCAACAAGGGGCGGGAAGGGGATCTCGGCTGGGTGGCGGTCGGTCGGTTTTCCGAGGTGCTCTGGCAGGCGGCAGTTCGTCTGTCGCCCGGCGAGATTTCGGCTCCGGTGGAGACCCCCTTGGGCTGGCATCTGCTGCGTGTGCAGGAGCGTCGCCCGGCGGGCCGGGTCGAGGGTGGAGCCGAACTTGCCGCGCGCACTGAATTCGAGGCGCGCCAGCAGGGGCTCGACACCCTGCGTCGTGAGGCGGTTGCGGCAGGGCGGGTGAAATGACCGGCCCGGGGCGGCGTATGCCTTCCTGATGACCTTGTTTCGCCGCTCCCTGTCGATGTTGCCCTTTTTTATTGCCGTCTCCCTCGCTGCGCAGTCGGCTGCACCACGTCCCGTGGTGATTGATGCTGGCGCGCATCCCAGCCTGCAGGCGGCCATCGACGCCCTGCCGGCGACGGGGGGGCTGGTGCGCCTCCCGCCGGGCGAATACCGTCTTCGCGAACCACTGCGGGTGAAAACCGCGGAGACGCGGATCGAAGGGGCGGGGGCGGCCACCCATCTGATCAACGACAACACCGAGGGTCAGCCGGCCCTGATCCTGCGTCCGGCGGATTTGGACGGCAACAAAAAGGCCACGCTCTGGCGGGTGCAACTCGCCAACTTTCGCGTCAGCGGCCAGGAGAAGAGCGGCGACGGCATTTTTGCCGAGGGCATCCAGGAAATTTACTTTGAGGGCATGTCGGTCGACCACCACGGCGGTCACGGCATCCACATGATCAACTGCACCGAGGATCCGCGCGTGGCCGACTGCATCTTCACCTACAACAAGGCTGCCGGCGTGCGCATCAACGGCGGGCACGACATCGTCGTCAACGCCTGCCATTTCGAGGAGAACCTCGACGCCCTGCACTGTGTCGACGCCTTCAACCTGTGCATGAACGGCAACAACGTCGACGACCACATTCGCCATGGCGTCGTCATCGAGAACACCTATGGGTCGGTGTTGAGCGGCAACATGATTGAGGAGTGCTCGGGCACGGCGGTCATCCTCGATCGCGACTGCTACGGCATCACCCTCAGCGCGAACGTCATCGCCCATCATCTCGAGGGCGGCATCGACCTGCGCGACGCCCATGGCTGCGCGATCAGCGCCAACACTTTCACCATTGCCCACAAGTTCAGCGTCCGGGTGGGACCGGATTCCGGACGGCTGACGATCACCGGCAACAACTTCTGCAACACCTGGATCGGCGGGGGCGACAAGCGGCCGGCCGAGGCGA
>JAEYYS010000044.1 GCA_023428335.1 Verrucomicrobiota bacterium
TCTCAGCGGCGAAGAATGCCCTCCGTAGCTCGAAGAGCGAAGGACGGGCTGATCTTCTCCCGCCCGGCTTCGAATGGCACGCCATGCTTGGGAAACCGCCCGGCCGTCTCACTCCCGCCGTGCGCGTTCGGCGATGAGGAAGACGGCGAGGATGAGTTCGACGACGACGCGGGCGGCGAGCACGTACAGGACGAAGGCGAGCGGGCCGGTGACGAGGGTGAAGAGGCCGTAAAGCAGGCCGACGCTGAAACCGCTGAACATCCAGGCGAGGGCGGAGAGCAGGGCGCCGATCAGGCTGAGGGCATACAGCACGCGGATCAGGCGCGGCGTGACGAACTCGCGGAAGGAGAAGTCGGAGACGAGATCGAAGAGCGCGCGCAGCACCGACCACGGGCTGCGCGCGTTGTCGTGGGGTGTGGGATCAGGCATGGTGCGGGCGCCCGCTCATTTCACCAGGCGCAGGATGAAGGGGTAGCGATAGGCCTTGCCTTCATTCGACTGGATGGCGGCGATGATGACCAGCACAATGGCGGCAATGCCGACGCCGATGAGCAGGATGAGGGGCAGCACCAGCCAGAAGGTCGCGGCACAGATCAGGGCGATGATGCTGACCGTGATGTTGAAGTTGATCGCCTCCTTGCCCTGATCGTTGACGAAGGGCATGCTGTCCTTCTTGATCGCCCAGAGGATGAGCGGGCCGATGATCGACGCGCCGGGCACGGCGACGATGAAGCCGGCAAAGGACAGCAGGTGGCAGAGCATCGCCATCGTGCGTTCTTCCTTGGAGGGAACCGCCGCGGAAATTTCCGGGGCGCCGTCTGGAGGCGGGGTGCTGGTTTCCATACGGTCTCCACCCTAACCCGTCGCCGCCAGCGGCGCAACTGCGGTCTCGGCCAGCGGACGGGTGCGGTCGGGCTTGCCGCTGGCGGTTTTCGGCAGGGCTGGCACCAGGACAAAGCGCACCGGCACCTTGTGCGCCGACAGCCGGGTGCGGCAGTGTTCGGCCAAGGCCCGCACGCTGGGCGGTGCGACGGGGTCGCGGGCAACAATTTCCGCGGCCGGTACCTGGCCAAAGCCCGGGTGCGGCAGGCCGGCGACGCGGGCTTCGCGCACGCCGGGATGGGTTTGCAGGCAGGCCTCGATCTCCTCGGGAAAACACTTCATGCCGCCGACGTTGATGACGCTGTGGCGACGCCCGAGCAGCCAGACGGCACCGTCGTCATCGCGGCGGGCGAGGTCGCCGGTGCGGAACCAGCCGTCATCGAGCAGGCGCTCGCGCGGGGTCCAGGGGCTCAGGTAGGCGTCGGCAAAGCCCGGCCCGCGCAGGCAGAGTTCGCCGGTCTCGCCCCCGGCCACCGGGCGACCCGACTCATCGCGCAGCTCGATGTCGAAGTCGGGCTGCGGGGCGCCGACACTCGCCGTCTTTTCAGGCCAGGCGGTGTTGAGCAGGGGCAGGCCGCATTCGATGATGCCGAGCGCCTGGCGCAGTGGCAGGCCGAAGGTTTGCTGAAAGGCTTCGGCCGTGGCGGCTGGCAGCGGCGCGGCGGTCGACACCGCCAGGCGCAGGCTTGGCGCCGGTCCGGCACCGGGCGCGCCGGCGAGCAGGGCGTGGTGGAAGGGCGCGGCATAAAGCACCGTGCCACGGTGCGCCTGCAGGGCGGCGATCACGTCCTCGCCGAGGTGGCTGGCGGGCAGCACGGTGGCGGCGCCGTGGCGCAGGTACAGCAGCAGCGAGACGGCAAAATGATGCGCCATCGGCAGCATCCAGATGATGCGATCGCTCGGGCCGATGCCGAGGCCGGCGTTGGCGGCGGTCAGGCGCGCGAGCAGGGTTTCGTGCGAGAGCACGATGCCCTTGCGTCGGCCGGTGGTGCCGGAGCTGAAGCGCACCAGCGCCGGGTTCAGCCGGGCGAGTTCCGCTTCATCAAAGCTTGGCGGCGGCGGTGCCAATTCGAACCAGGTGGCGGTCAGGCCGGCGGCGGCGAGGTCGCGCGCCCCACTCGCCGGATGCGGCCAGTCGTGGCCGCCGGCGGCAAGCACGGCGTGCAGGGAAGTGGTCGCCGCCAGCTCGATTTGCTCCGCTCCGGTCAGCTCCGGCGCCACCGGGATGAGCACCGCGCCGGCGCGCAGCAGGGCGAGCGACCAAACAATGTGCGCCAGGCCATTCGGACAGGACAGCCCCACCCGGCGGCCCTGGCAGTCGCCGAGCGCGGCGGCGGCGGCGGCAGTCCAGGCGTCGAGGTCCCCGTAGCTCGTCGTGCGCGCCGGCTCGATCAGGGCGGGCGCGTCGGGATCGGCGCGGTGGAAGATGTCGTTGGCGAGGTTCATTCCTGAGCTGGATTCATGCTAGCCCGCGATGCCGGGCTGGCAATCGCGCGCCCGACCAATTCTGGCCTTCGGTCGCCCTTCTTTGCGAAATGGTGGCCGGCTGGCGGCGTTTGTGTTAGGACAGCAATAACCTCATGAATATTCGCCTGCTCCCCGTTTTTGCCGTGCTGCTGCTGGCCGGCGGTGCCCGTCTGCCGGCCGCCGACGCCAAGGTCGATTTCGCCAGCCAGATCAAACCCATCCTCGGCGGTCGCTGCATCAGCTGCCACCAGTCGGGCGCGCTTTTTGGCGAGTTGAATCTGGAGAACCGCGAGATGGCCTTCAAGAAGCGCGCCAATGGTCCGGTCATCCTGCCGGGCCGCCCCGACAGCAGCATGCTGTACCTGGTGCTCAAACTGCCGCCGAAGGAGATGAAGGCGATGCCACCCAACGGCCACCGCATTCCGGATCGCGAGGTGCAGCTCGTTCACGACTGGATCCAGCAGGGCGCGGCATGGCCCGCCGGCGCCGAGGGCGTCATTCGGCCGCCTGCGGCCAAGGCCGACACCGGTTCCTGACGCGGCCCCGCCATGATCGCCTGGATCGCGCGCCTGCTCCTGCTCGCCGGCCTCATCGCCGCGCTGTTCGGCTTCCATCACGCGCGCACCCACCGGCCGCTGCGGGTCGACACCGCCCGCGCGCAGGGCATCCTGCTGCTCGGCAACGGCACCGACCCCGCCACCCTCGATCCCCACCTCGCCACCGGCACGCCCGAGCACCACATCCTCGACGCCCTGTTCGAGGGCCTGGTGACCCCGGCGGCCAACAACCCCGATGGCAATGCCCCGGGCGCCGCCGAGCGCTGGCAGACCGAGGATTATGTCCACTGGACCTTCCACCTGCGTCGCAACGGCCGCTGGAGCGACGGCACCCCGGTCACCGCCCGCGATTTCCTCTTCGCCTACGAACGCATCCTGACGCCGGCGCTCGCCGCCGACTACGCGCCGATGCTGTACCCGCTGCGCAATGCCGAGGCCTTCAACACCGGCCAGATCACCGACTTCCGCCAGGTCGGCGTCGAGGCGCCCGACGACCACACCCTGCGCTTCACCTTGAAGGGGCCGGCGCCCTACCTGCTGTCGATGCTCAAGCACTATGCCTGGTATCCCGTGCCGCGCCACGTCATCGAGCGCCACGGTCGCATGACCGACCGCGTTTCGCCCTGGACGCGCGCCGGTCACTTCGTCGGCAACGGCGCCTTTCAACTCCGGGAATGGCGGCTCAATCACTACCTCGCCGTCGAGCGCAACCCGCACTACTGGGATGCCGCCTCGGTGCGCTTGAATGGCATCCACTTTTTTCCCATTGTCAGCGACGCCACCGAGGAGCGCGCCTATCGCGACGGCCAGTTGCATGCGACGCAGACCCTGCCGCTGGCGAAGATCCCCGACTACCGGAGTCGGCCTGATTGTCGCATCGATCCGCTGCTCGGGGTGTATTTTTACCGTTGCAACGTCACGGTGAAACCGCTCGACGACCCGCGCGTGCGGCGCGCCCTGGCGCTGGCGCTCGACCGCGCGAGCCTGACCGGCAACGTTCTGCGCGCCGGTCAGCAGCCCGCGCACGGTTTCACCCCGCCGGGTTGTGCCGAGGGCTACACCACGCCGCAGGTGCTCGAGTTCGATCCGGAGCGCGCCCGCCGGTTGCTGGCCGAGGCCGGCTTTCCGGAGGGCCGTGGTTTTCCGGAGTTGGAGATCCTCATCAACACCTCTGAAGCCCACCGCGTCATCGCCGAGGCCGTGCAGGAAATGTGGAAACGGCATCTCAATGTCCGCGTCGGCGTGCGCAACGAGGACTGGGGTGTCTATTTGGAAAGCCAGCGCAAGCTCGCCTTCAGCCTGAGTCGCGCGGCCTGGGTGGGGGATTATCTCGATCCCTCGACCTTCCTGACGATGTGGCGCACCGGCGATGGCAACAACAACACCGGCTGGAGCCGTGCCGAGTACGATGCCCTGCTCGACGCCAGCGCCCGCGAGGGCGACCCCGCGCGGCGCTTTGAGATTCTGGGTCGGGCCGAGCGACTGCTGCTTGAGGAGCTGCCCGTGCTGCCGGTTTACTGGTATGTCCGCCCCTGGCTCAAGCGCCCCGAAGTCCAGGGCTGGCCGCCCTCCGTGCTCGACCATCGCTGCTACAAGGCCATCTCTCTGGAAGCCCCTTGATTTCCCCGCGGGTACGGCCTACCAGCAGCCTGCTGCCATGAACGAACAATTGAAGATCCTGAGCGGATCCGCCCATCCCGAACTCGCCCGGCTCATCTGCCAGAATCTTGGCACCCAGCTGTGTGATGCGACGCTGACGACCTTTCCGGACGGCGAGACCTTCGTGCAGATCAAGGAGAACATCCGTGGCGGCGACATCTACATCGTCCAGCCGACCTGCCCGCCGACCAACCAGAACCTGATGGAACTGCTCATCATGGTCGACGCCGTGCGCCGCGCCAGCGCCCACCGCATCACGGCCGTGCTGCCGTTCTTTGGTTATGCCCGCCAGGATCGCAAGGACCGCCCGCGCGTGCCGATCACTGCCAAGCTGGTCGCCAACCTGCTCGTCGCCAGCGGGGTCCACCGCGTGCTCACCGTCGATCTGCACGCCGGCCAGATTCAGGGTTTCTTCGACATCCCGGTCGATCATCTGTACGCCGCGCCGGTGCTGATGAAGGCGATCCGCGAGCGCGGCATCGAGGACCTGGTGGTGGTTTCGCCCGACGTCGGCGGCATCAAGATGACCCATGCCTACGCCAAGGCCCTCAACGCGCCCATGGCCATCGTCGCCAAGAACCGCGTCAGCGCCGAGGAGGTTGAGGCCCTCAACGTCATTGGCGACGTCGCCGGCCGCAATGTCCTGCTGGTGGATGACCTCACCGAAACCGCCGGCACCCTCACCGCCGCGGCCGAGCTGCTGCGCAAGCACGGCGCCCGCAACATCTACGCCGGCGTTTCGCATGCCGTGCTGGGCGACAAGGGCAAGGCGCGCATTGCCGAATCGCCGATCATTGAGCTGTTTGCCACCAACTCCGTGCCGCAGGCGGTGGGCGACAAGGTGACGACGCTGGACATTTCCGGACTGCTCGCCCAGGCCATCATCCGCATCCATAACAACGAGTCCGTCACTTCTCTCTTTGACATCTAGCGGCGGGCGACTATGCTCCCGGCCCTTTTCTTCCAAACAACTGTTCATCGGAGCAACGCATCATGGCCAAAATCCTCGACATCCCCGCCCAGCCGCGCACCAGCGCCGGTACGTCCGCCGTCAACCGCCTGCGCAAGTCCGGCTCGATCCCGGCCGTGATCTACGGTCGCAAGACCGCCCCGACCAACGTGCAGGTCGACGCCAAGTCCTTCACCAAGCTGATTGAAAGCAGCGCCTCGGACAACATTCTCGTCAGCCTCAAGCTCGGCGAACAGGCTCAGCTCGCCCTGGTTCAGGAAGTCCAGCACGACCACCTGCGCGGCGGCATCCTGCATGTCGACTTCCACGCCGTCGCCATGGATGAAGAAATCCACGCCCAGGTGCCGCTGCACCTGACCGGCGAATCGCCCGGCGTCAAGCTCGGCGGCCTGCTCGAAATCTTCCACCACAACCTCGAAGTCCGCTGCCTGCCCAAGGATCTGCCGGAGAACCTCGAGATCGACATCTCGACGCTGGAGCATGGCCAGGGCGTCAGCGTTGGCGACGTCAAGCTTCCCGAAGGCGTGCGCGCCAAGCTGGCCGCCGAAGTGCTGGTGCTGAGCTGTGTGGCGCCGAAGGTCGAGGAGACCCCAGCCGCCGCTGCGGCCGCCGCCGCCCCGGCCAAGAAGTAATCCAGGTGTTCGTGCCTGAGAATCGCCGTGTCCGGAGTTGATGCCCCCCCGCGCGCTCCGGAAGCGGTTGTTCCCCGGCTGATCGTCGGTCTCGGCAACCCCGGGCCGGAATACCACAACACCCGTCACAACGCAGGTTTCATGGTCCTCGACGAGCTGGCAAGCCGCTTCGGAGCCTCCTTTGCCGAGGAGCGGCGCTGGCATGGCCTGGCGGCGAAGTTCGCCGGCGGCTGGCTGCTCAAGCCGATGACCTTCATGAACGACAGCGGTCGCAGCGCCGCCGCGCTGGCGCGCTTCCACAAGATCGCGCCGGCCGAGACGCTGGTCGTTCACGACGACGTCGACCTGCCGCTCGGCAGCCTGCGCGTGCGCCTGGCCGGATCCGCGGCCGGTCACAACGGCCTGAAGTCGCTCATCGGCCACTTCGGCACCGAAGCTTTTCCCCGTCTCAAGGTCGGCATCGCCGCCGGAGCCGGTCGCCCCGCCGGCGGCCGCCTGGTCGGCCACGTGCTCGGCGGCTTTCGCCCCGAGGAGCAGACCGAGATCCAGATTGCGGTGCAGCGCGCCGCCGATGCCATCATCCTCGCCTTGCGTTCCGGCCTGGGCGCGGCGATGAATCTTTTCAACCAGAAACCCAACGCCAACCCACCACCTCAGACACCACGATGAAGCGCAAGTATGATGCCATGATCGTCCTCGACATGAAGGGCAAGGAAGAATCCGTCGAACAGCTCGTCAGCGGCCTTGGCCGTGAAATGGAGCTCTCCGGCGCCAAGCTCGAAGAGATCGACCACCTCGGCAAACGCAAGTTCCCCTACAGCCCCCGCCACGTCGAGAGCGGCTACTTCGTCAACTTCAAGATCGAGGCCGACAACGCCGCCCTCGACTCGATGCGCGCCAAGTTCCGCCTCAACGAGAACATTTACCAGCAGCAGTACCTGCGCCGCGGCGAATAAGCCGAGCCCGCGTTGGACTTCACGGAGGAGTGGCCGCATCCGCGGTCGCTCCTCCGTTTTTTTGGGAACCCGCTCAGCCGGCCTCGCCGCCGGACAATTTTACTTCACCGGAGAGCACGCCGATCAGGAAGGAGGCGTGGCGCTGGATCTCGGCGGTCAGGCCCATGAGGCGGTTGCGGAAGAAGAAGTAGAAGAACATCGCCGGGATGCCGACGATGAGGCCGCCGGCGGTGGTGATCATCGCCTCGCCAATGCCGCCGGCGAGATCGGCCGGCTCGCTCTGGCCGGACTTGAGTTGGTTGAAGGCGGTGATCATGCCGGTGACGGTGCCGAACAACCCGAGCATGGGCGCCAGGGTGGCGAAGACGTTGAGGTAGTTGACCCACAGGGTCCAGCGTGTCTCCTCGGCATCGAGCGCCTCCGCCGCGGCTTCCTCCATCGACACCTTGTTGGCCTGGTCGCGCTCGAAGTTGACCTTGAGCAGGGCGGCGGCGAGCACGCGGGTGATGCCACAGGGATTCGCCAGACAGCTCTGGTAGGCGGTGCCGACATCGCGCTTTTGCATGGCCAGGGTGAGGGCATCGACCAAGCCCTTGGGTGCCATCTTTTTCGCGCTCAACTGGAGCAGGCAGTAGGCGGCCACGGCGACCGTGCCGACCGAAAAAACCAGCAGCAGGTGCATGGTCCAGCCGCCCTGCTGGTAGAGATCGAGCAGGGAGGTGGATTCGACCACGGCGGGCGGCGGCGGTTCCTGGGCGGTGGCGCTGCCGGCGGTCAGCAGCAGGACGGTGGCGAGCAGACGGGGCAGGGCGGTCATGGCGGTGGGGTGACAGGTGGCTGGGTGCTGGTGTCGGCTGACGGTGGTGGTGCTGACGTTGGCGGGGTTGGCTTGGCCTTTGCTGCGGCGGCGGTTTTGGGGTAGAGGGCGAGCAGGTCCCGGGTGCGTTCGCGGGCGGCCTCGGTCTCACCGGCGAAGCGATGCACCTGCACGGCGCCCCAGAGGGCCTCGGCGGCGCGTGCCTCGGCTGAGCCGTGGAAGAGCGGCAGGCGCAGGAAGAGGTCGAGCGTGCGGTGGTAGAGGCGGGTGCGTTCGACGGCGTGGGCTTCGTCGTCGCGCCAGCGCGGATGCTCGCTTTCAAACTGGCGCAGGCGCTCGAACTCGGCCTGGGCGAGCACCAGCCCGGCCTCAAGCAGCAGGTCGGGATCGTCCTCGCTGCGGGCGAGTCGTTCCGCTTCGGCCACAGCCTCATCCAAACGGCGCAACTGGAGCAGGGCGCGCAGGCAGCCGCGGCGGGCCTCGCTACGGCGGCGCTCGTTCCAGTCCTCGCGGGCGATGAGGTCGCCGATGCGCAGGGCGCGTTCCGCCAGCAGGGGATCGTTTCTGCGCAGGCATTCGCGCACGAGCGCCAGGCCGATGGCGCCGGCATTGCTGGCCGGCCGACCCAGGTGCACGGATTTTTCCTGCCAGAGCTCGAGCAGGCGTCGCTCCTGCTTCGCCGGATCGGCGAGCGCCTCCGTTTCGCCGGGCAGGAGGGCGAAGTCGATGAAGCGAATGGCGTCGGGCAACAGGCGGCGCCGGGCCGTGCCGCGACCGCCGGGCAGGGTTTCCACCAGCACGATCTCGCGGCTCGCCAGGCGTTCGAGGCGGCCGTGCAGGGCGCGACCGTCCTGCAGGTGCACGACGTCCTGGGCCGCGGCGGTCGCGGCGAAAAGGCAGAGCAGGCGGGCGATCATGGGCTAGGAGGTGGCGTCGTCAGCGGGCCGGGTGCGACGCTGCAGGCGGCGCGCCGCCTCAGCCTGTTCCGGCAGGCCCTGCAGGGCGTCGCTGGCGACCAGTTCGCTGAGCACCTCGACGGCTTCCGGCCTGCGACCGAGGGTTTCCAGGACGAGGCCGCGCGCCAGGTAGGCGCGGGCGGCGAGGTCGCGCTGGCGGCTGTGGCCGAGGTAAACGCGTTCGTAGAGGGCGGCGGCCTTGAGGGCTTCGCCCTGTCGCTCCAAGAGCGCGCCCCAGGCGAGCAGCGTTTCGGCCTTGGTGCGTGCGGCGGCGGTTTTGTCGGCCAGCAACTCGCGAAACAGCGTCGCCGCCTCCTGCAGCCGGTCCTGGCCGGCGAGCAGGACGGCGCGCTCCAAGCGCACCTGGCCGCGCAGTTCGGGATGGGCAGCACGTTTTTCGCAGCGACTGAACCAGTCGAGCGCGGCACGCGGGTCGCCATCGGCCGCGGCCAGCCAGCCGAGCCCGGCAAGTGCGCGTTCGGCCTCGACGGCGCGCGGATGCCAGCGCAGCAGTTCGGTGTACAACTCGCGGGCCCGCAGCCGGCTGCCGGCCAAGCGCGAGGCATCGGCGCAGTCGGCGATGACCCGCGGGTGCTGGCGGCGCACATCGAGCAGGGAGGCGGCCATGAGGAAGTCGGCTTGGGCGAGGCGGGGTCGGTCGCTCGGCTGCAGTTGCGCCTCCAGCCAGTGCAGGCGTGCGGTCAGGGTGCGCTTGCCGGCAGCGAGCGCAGTCTGACGACGGCGCAGCAGGTCGCGGCGCAGTTCCAGCCGGGCGGCCTCGCCGCGGTGCAGTCGCGGCAGCGCCAGCAGCACGTCCTCGACTCCGTGATGCTCGGGCTGGTCGCCATGCGCCTCGACCGCGCGCCAGTATTCGGCACGCGCCTGCTCGGGGCGATCCTGGGCAAGGCTGGCCTGGCCGCACCAGAACACCGCCTCGGCGAGCCGGCGGCTGTGCGGCCGGTCGCGGATGAAGGCCTCGTGATGCTGCCGCAGCCCGTCCCAGTCGCGGCGCAGCTTGAACACCTGGCCGATCTTGAAATGCGCCTGCTCAAACCAGGCGCCCTCGCCGACGGTGCGATAGTTCGTGAGGCCGCGGTCGAGTTCGCCCTGGGCGCAGAGCAGGTCGCCACAGAGCACGCGCGCCTCGTCGGCATCGGCCGCCTCTGGGTGCTCGCGCAGGAAGGCCTCGAATTCCTCCAGCGCGCCCTCGCGGTCGCCGAGGGCGTGGCGACAGTAGGCGCGGCGAAAGACCGAGGCCTCAAGGTGGCGGGCGTTGTCGCCGTAGCGACGCAGGTGCGCGGCCAGGTGGTCGCGGCAGGCCGCGTACTCGCGATCGAAACTGAGCGCCAGACCGAGCCAGTAGCTGGCGTCCTCGGCGATGGGGGCCTGGCCGTGGCGGGCGAGCACCTCGCGGAAGCCGATGGCGGCTGCAGTGTTGTCATCGGCCATGAGCCGGGCCATGCCAGCGAGGAACCCGGCCTGCGCGGCAAGCTCGTGCTTCTCTCCGGCAAGCGTCTCGAAGTCGGCCGCCGCCGCCGGAAAATCGCCGGCGTCGTAGCGGGCCTGGGCGAGCAGGAAACGCGCCTGCCTGGCCCGCCCGGCATCGTCGGCGCTGAAGCGTTTCAGCCAGGCTTGGGCGGCGGCGATGCAGTGGTCGTGGCGGCCGACCTGCTGCCAGCTTTGCACGGCGGCCAGTCCGGCCTGGGCCTGCTGCGCGCGGGCGCCAGGCAGATCCTGGGCGGCCTCGAGCACCAGGGCGGCCTCGCGCCAGCGCTCCAGACCGAGCCAGGCGTACCCGAGGCGCAGGCGCACGCCGAGGTCGAAGTCGGCGGTGCCTGCAAAGTGCCGCTGCTCGCGTTCGGTGCGCGCCAGCACGCCGCGCTTTTGAAAAATCAGCGGCTCGTTGCCCGGTCGCTGTTGCAGGGCCTCGATCTCGAGTCGCAAGGCCGCGAGGCGCGCCTCCTGATGGCGGCGCAGGCGTTCGGCCGGCCAGACCCGCTGCAGGCAGGCGATGGCCTCGTGATGCTGGCCGGCGTCGAGCAGGCGGCCACCGAGTTCCGCGAGCAGGCTGTGCAGGCTGACGAGCTGGGTGACCTGATCAAGGTGGGGTTGCAGGCTGAGGGCGAGTTCGCGTGCGGTGGCGAGTTGATCGGTCGCCAGCAGCGCATGCAGGCGCAGGATCTGGGCGCGCAGGGCGGCCTCGCGATCGAGCTGCCAGAGCCGGCCTGACTGCTGAGCGAAGAAGGCGGCCGCCTCGTCATGGCGACCTTCCAGGGCGAAGGTGCTGCCGTAGAGCAGGATCGTCTCGACCTTGCGGGGCGCTTGAAACTCCGGGGTTTGGAAGTAGGCGAGCAGGGCCGCACGCGCCTGCTCATGGGCCTCGACCTGAAGCAGCAGGATGCCGTGCCAGAAGGCCAGTTCGTCGCGCAGCCGCGGTTCCAGCTGGGGCTGGGCGAGGCAGGTCGAGACGAGTTCGCCGGCGGCACCGAATTCGCCTAGGCGGATGCGCGCCAGGGCCAGCCGGGGTTGCACCTTGGCGACCGCTTCCGCCAGTTCCGGTTCCTCGCCGTAAGTGTCGAGAAAGCGCTGAAAGTGTTCCGCCGCCTGAGTCCAGTCCTGGGCGGTGGCGGCCGCCTCACCGGCGGTCAGCAGGGCGGCCGCCGAATCCCCCTCCTGAGCCGTGCCGATCACCGCCGC
>JAEYYS010000051.1 GCA_023428335.1 Verrucomicrobiota bacterium
CGGCGGGGCAACGCGCGGCGCCGGCGTGGCGGGGGGGGCGACCGGTGGCGGCACGGCCTGCTGGGCGCGCACGTTGGGCAGGGCCGTGGCGAGGAGCAGGAGGGCGAGACGGGACGGGCGCATGGACTTCACGGAAAACGCGGATCGAGGACGAGCCGGCCTTGGGCGACGCGCACCTGGTTCATTTGAAACAACGCGCCGATCTCCTCGGCGAAGACGCTGCCGAGCTGGCGGAGCAGCGGCTGCAGGGGACGGAGCAGGCCGCGCGGCACCTCGAGTCGGCCGTAGCTGCCGCCGACAAGCTGCACCTCAAAGGCGCTGTCCTGCCGGGCCGCCTGGAAGCGCAGGCTGACCGTGCGTTCGGCACCGGCGATGTCCCAGACCAGCGTTGCCTCCAGCACCTCGGGTTGCAGCGACACCGCCAGGCGACGGAACTGCGTCCAGCGTTCCAGCGGCGGCCGGGCGCGCGCTGCGAGCACGCGGGCGAGGTGCTGATTCAGCTCCGGCTCACTGATCTCGAACACGGCCGAGCGCTTGATGGCGGCCTGTTTCAATTCATCGAGCACGTCGCGCTGGCGCTTGGCCGGCTCGCCGGGCGGCGGCGTGGCCGCGGGCCGGTGCGCCACCCAGGCCGCGCCGGCGAGGGCGGCGAAGACAACGAGGAGGGCGAGATGGACCAGGAATTTCACGGCGGCGCGCAGGTGGCAAAGGCAAGGCGTAGCACGAAAGCCGGGCTTTGGGAAGCGCGATCGCGGCTCACAGACCGCCGAAGCGGCGCTGGCGCTGGCCGTAGTCGCGCACCGCCTCGAGGAAGTGCTCGCGGCCGAAGTCGGGCCACAGGGTCGGCGTGATCCACAGCTCGGTGTAGCTGAGCTGCCAGAGCAAGAAGTTCGACAGGCGCAGCTCACCGCTGGTGCGGATGAGCAGGTCGGGGTCCGGGTAGTAGCGGGTGTACAGGTGCTTGCTGAACACCTCGGTGTCGATCATGCCCTTGTCCAAATGGCCGCGCTCAATGCTTTCCAGCAGGCTCTTGACGCCGTCGAGAATCTCCTCGCGACCGCCGTAGCTGAGCGCCAGGATGAGGGTCAGGCCGCTGTTCTGGGCGGTGGCCTCAATCGACCGGTGCAGCTGCTCCTGGCAGGACTTGGGCAGGTCATTGAGCCGGCCGATGGCCTGCAGGCGGATGTTCTGCTCGACCATCTCCGGCGTCTTCTGGCGCAGGAACTGTTCGAGCAGCTTCATCAGCGCGGCGACCTCGCGCGCCGGTCGCTTCCAGTTCTCCGAGGAGAAGGCATAGAGGGTCAGGAACTCCACCCCGACCTCGCTGCAGGCCTCGGTGACGCGGCGCACCGTCTCGGCGCCGGCGCGATGTCCCTCCGTGCGCGGCAGACCGCGCTCGCGCGCCCAGCGGCCGTTGCCATCCATGATGATGGCGACGTGGCGCGGGATGGTCTTGAGGTCTTTGGCGGCGGCGGACATCGGCGGGATCAGGCCTCGTAAGCCGGCAGGGCAGCGGCATCAAAACCGCTGACGCCGGCTTCGGCGGCGATTTCGTTGAGCGCCTCGACCTCGGCGGCGGTGAACAGCAGGCCGCCGGCCTTGGCGGTGTGCGCGGCGTTCTGCGCCTCGGGCTGGCCGGGCAGCAGGCAGCCCTCGTTGCCGTGGCCGAGGATGTCGCCAAGCACCGCCTTGAGGTTTTCGCTGATGTTGCGGCCCTTGGCGAACAGGCCGCTGCTGATCGCGTCGGGATGGATGACCTGGAAATAGAAGCTGCTCGTGCGCTTCTCGCCGGCCGGGAAGGGCTGCGACTTGATGTCGGGATGGGCGCCGCCGCCGCGCAGGGTCGGCAGGCTGCCGCCGATCATGGCGCCCATGAGTTCGATGAGCAGCGACAGGCCGTAGCCCTTGTGGGCGCCGAACGGCAGCAGCCAGGCGGCGGCCTCGGCATCGGTGGTCGGGTTGCCGGCGGCATCGACGGCGGCACCTGGCGGCAGCGGCTTGCCTTCACGCTTGAGCTGCTGGACGCGGCCCATGGCGACCGTGCTGGTGGCCCAGTCGATGACGACCGGGAAACCGCAGGCATCCTGGGTCGGCAGGCCCCAGGAGTGCGGGTTGGTGCCGAGCACCGGGAACTTGCCGCCGAAGGGCACGACCTCGCCGAGGGTCGAGGTGCAGTTCGTGTAGGCGATGTAGCCCTTGCGCGCCGCCTCCATGACGTAACCGCCGCCCCAGAGGTAGTGGAAGGCGTTGTCGACGCTGACCTGACCGATGCCGTATTGGTCGGCCATGGCCATGCAGCGTTCCATGGCGCGGAAGGCGACGCTCTGGCCGAGCTTGAGCTGGGCATCCCAGACTTCGCTGGCGGCGAATTTCTTCTCAATGACCTTGATCTCGGCGCCCGGCTTGCAGCCGCCGGTGGCGCTGCCGAAGAGGTGATCGAGGTGCAGGGCCTTGATGGCGTTGTGGGTGCGGATGCCGTGGGCCGACGCCATTTCACAGAAGCGGGCGGCGTCCTCGGCCTCGTCGGCGGTGTAGCCGCGATGCAGGTAGGCGGCGCGGACGAGATCGTTGTGGGCGGCGGTCGGGACGGTGAGGTAGGTCGTGGGCATGGCGGGTGAAACGAAGAAGGCACAGCTTGGGCGCGATGCACGCCCTTTGCAAGCCGGCCGCAGGGTTGGCGTCAGAGCCCCTTCGACAGAATCTCGGGCGTCAGATTGAGCGGCAGACGCAGGGTGCCGCCGAGGCCGCCCTTGCGGTCCTCATAATGGTAAACCCGCACCGGCGCCTGCCCTTCTCGGCCGGTCAGCACAAAGAAGTCGAGCTGCAGCAGGCGCTCCTCGCCAGGCGGCACTTCCACCGGCTTGATCTCCAGGACCAACTCATTCGGACCGCTGCGCAGGCCGCCAATGACAAAGAGTTTTTCGGCGTGATCGGTCATCGCCGGATAGTCATGACCGTTGATGCGCATCTTCGTTTCGTAGCCGAACGACTGGAAGGTGCAGCCCGCCATGAACTCTGGCGGGTCGCACAGTTTCGGCACGACCGGCGTCGTGCCGGGCGGAGTGAACTCGGGCCAGTCGAGAAACTCGGGCCGGCCACCGTCCTTGATCTGGCGGGCGATCTCCGGCTGATCGTTCAGGCGAAGCAGCTTGCTGCTGTCGAACTTCCAGCCGCCGCGCTCCTGAAAAAACTTCAGCATGAGCACACTCTCCGGAATGAGCGCCGGATCGCCGCCCATGTCGACCTTGCCGAACAGCAGCAGGTGCGCCGTCGCCCCGACCGCCTGCGCTTCCAGCAGGCGCAGGCCGGTCAGCTCAGGAGGCTGTACCGGCACCTCAAACACCGCGCCCGGAAAACTTTTTTTCTGGCTGACGATGAGGTTGCGGGTGACCACTTGGCGGTAGCTGGTGATCGCCGAGGCCCAGGCGCGGGCATCCTTGGCGATCATCGCGCCGCGCCAGTTTTCATAGGCGCGGCTGAGTTCGGCCGTGAGGGCGGCATCCTGGGCGGCAACGGGAGCGACCGCCAGCAGCAGGACGGCGCGGAGAAGGCGAAGGGGCGTCATGGGCACCCGGCAAATACCACGCTGCCAGCGATTCCTGCCAGGAAAAGATGTTGCTGCCGGGGCCTTTTTCGCAAAAGTCACAGCTTTGCCACTTTGATTCATGGAAACTCCCGGCGCAGGTCCCCTCAAACCGCCCCCCCTTGACCGCAATCGGGAACTCCTGAAAACCGCTCACGAAACGGTTTACAAGATCATCGGTGAAACCCGCCTGCCGGTTTACATCTGGCAACCCGATCCCGCCAAGGCGCCCGAGGGGCCCACGGCAGTCGCCGCCTTCTTCTTCAGCAGCGGCTGGGACAACGGCCAGGTCGCCCAGTTCGCGCCGCACTGCGTCTACTTCGCCTCGCGCGGCATGATGACGATGGCCTTCGATTACCGGGTCGCCGCCCGTCACCAGGCCGGCCCGCTCGAAGCCATCGCCGATGCGCGCAGCGCCCTGCGCTGGATCCGTCTCAACGCCGCCGGCCTCGGCATCAACCCCGGCAAAATCGTCGCTGTCGGCGGCAGCGGCGGCGCCCACGCCATCGCCGCCGCAGCCATGCTCGACGGCTACGACGACGCCACCGACGCGCTCGACTGCAGCCCGGCGCCGAACGCCCTCGTGCTCTTCAATCCGGTGCTCGACACCTCCAAGCACGGCTTCGGTCTCGAACGCTTCCCCGATGCCGCCAGCGCCAAGAAGGCCAACCTGCTGCGCGCCATCCGCACCGGCCTGCCGCCGATGCTGCTCATGCACGGCACCGCCGACCGCGTGGTACCCTACGCCGGCACCAAACAGTTCGCCAAGAAGAGCTCGCGCAAGAAGAACACCTGCCACCTCGTCGAGTTCGAGGGCCAGGGCCACGGCTTCTTCAACTTCAACCTGTCGTTCGAAAACTACGAGGCCACCCTCATGGCCATGGACGACTTCCTGGTGAATCTCGGCTTCATCGCGCCCGATCCGGACGCCCGCCTCGGCAGCCTCGACTGACCCGCCTCACAACGCGTCCGCCGGCAGCAGCCAGACGATCAGTCGCTTGTCCGTCACCCGCCCGGGATCAGCCAGCACCTCGGCCTCATTGGCCTCGTCGAGCGAACGCGCCAGCAGCGCCGCCAACTGAGCCGTGAAGCCGGCACTCTGTGCTTGGCCCTCCGGATCGCCAAAGCTCAGCTCGGGATCATCAAACACCCGGCGCAGGCCGTCGCCCACCACCAGCACCGGCGATTGCCGATCGGCCGGCAAGCCACGCAGCGCCACCAGGGTCGTCGACTCAACCCCCAATCGCGCCTCCGCCAGGTCGCCGAGCAGGTCCAGGGCGAGATCGCCGACCGACGCGCGTTCGAGCACGCGGGCATCGACCAGCGGTGTCGTGTCGGCCACCAGTCGCGGCCAGTCGCGCCGCACCCGCGCCGCCACGGCGAGCGCGGTCTGCTTCATCGCCTCGGGTGTCCAATGCCGGTCCTGCAAAAAGTAGGGTGGCTGGCGCCGGCGCGCCTCCCACAACGCCACCGCCAGGTCCAAAACCTTCACCCCCGCGGCCTCCAGTGCCGCGAGCTTGGCCGGCAGATCGGCCGGCCGCAATGGACCGGCAAACTTCGCCGGCAGCAGGGCCTCGGGCTGCAGGGCCAGCTTGGCCGGCACGGGCACCACCAGCACCTCGATCCCCTGCCCGCGCCAGGCGTCCAGCCTCGCCAGCAGATCCTCGGCGCGCCCCGGGCGCGGTGCGCGCGTCAAGCGTTCCAGTTCGTCGGCGACAAACAGCCGACCCTCGCTGCCCACGATCACCTGGCGATCGCCCTCGCCCAACCCGGTCCGTTTCCAATCCGCCGCCCAAGCCGCCCACGGCGTCTGCGCGGGTTTCCCGGCGAGGGTGGGTCCGAAGACCAGGGCCAGCAGCCCCAGCAGAGGCCCCGCGCCGAGCAGCAGCCAGGGGCGACGGTGCAGCGGGCGGCGCAGACTGGCCAGCAGCAGGGCGCTCAGCCAGGCGATCCAGAGCAGGACGATTTCCCAAGTGCCACCGATCCGCGCATCGAGCACGAGGGTGTAGGCCGTGCGTTCGCCCTCGCCAGCCAGCAGGCGCAGCTTGGCGACGGCCTCGGCGAAATCCGCCGAGAGCAGCAGCACGGCCGACAGGGCCCAGACCACGGCGACCAGGACCGCGCGCAGCGGCGGCGGCACCGGGCCGGCGAAAAGGCTGCGCCCGCCGCGCGCGGTCTCGGCGGCCATGAGCAGCGCATGCAAGGCAAGCCAGGCCAGCACGGGCCAGGCCCAGCCGCGCCAGAACACGGCAGTCGCCGCCACCAGCAGCAAGCCGGCCGTGGCCTGTCGACGCGCATTGCCAAGGCGACGGCCCGGCAAGCAAAAACGACGCCACAGCCCGGTGAAGCTTTCGGCCCGGAACGGCGCGCGCAGCAGGTCGGGCAGGCGCTTTTTCAGCAGCAGCAGGGAGAGGGCCGACAGCAGATCGGCCAACCCCGCGAGCAGCAGAAACAGTTGGGCCGAATAGGCCAGGGTCGAGCCCCAGACCGACCAACCGCTGCGCGCCAGCGGGGCGGCGGCGAGGGCATCGGTCACCAAACCTTCGAGCGGCAGGACCAACAGCAGCAGCTTGGCGAGGCCGGCACCGGCCAGGCCTGCGGCGGCCAGCGGTCGCCGCCCCCGTGCGCGCCGGGCTTGCAGCGCCAGCCACAGGCCGATCAGGGCGAGCGGCAGCAGGATGGTGAAGGGAGGGACGGGCAGCACGGCAGCGACCGGTGGCCGGGCCGCGGCCCAGTGCAACCGCAAAGCGCATCAGCGTTTGCGCGATTCGGAGCGATTGAAGAAGGACGGCAGCGACGGCAGGGGCAGCCGCAGTGAGGGGGAAGCCTTCGGTGCCTCGCCGGCGTCCTTGTCACGCGGCACACCCTTGAGCAGGCTCGGCGTCCAGCGCGTGTCCTTGACCGTGCCCTCGCCGCGGAACTCGAAGAGCTCGCTGAACGGCCGCAGCACGATGCCCGGCAACCCGCGCACCCGCACCTGGGTGGTGAGGTCGACGGCATCGTCAATGAAGTTGATGCGACCGCTGGAGGCCAGTTTGAAAACACCGGTCAGGGCTTCGAAGTTGTCGGTCGTGACAAAGCCGTCGGCGATCCGGAAGGTGCAGTTGGCCTCGGTGGCGACGTTGTAATCCTTGATCTTGCCCGGCAGCAGGTTGTCGAGCAGCGGCGTCAGCGGTCCGAGGATGGGCACGGCGTAGAGGTTGCCGTTGAGGATAATGGCCGCGCCCTCACCCTGCAGCGCCTTCCAGTTGTCCTCGCGTCCCTCGAAACGGAAATGCCCGGTGAGATCGCCCTCGGTCTCAGCCGTCTTCGAATAGATCTGCGCGAAGCGCTGAAAACTGACATCATCGAGGCGCATCTCACCGCGGTAGGACCGCGGCGGTGCCGTGTCCTGCAGCCGCCCCTTGAGGTCGAAGCTGCCGCCGAGCAGGCGCGCCTTGACGTCGAAGTTCGTGGTCGCTCCGCCCCCGGTCACCTTGGCGGTCACATTCTCAAACGGCACCTTGCGACCGAACACCTCGCGCGGGAAGCGCCCCGCCTTGACGTCAACGGCAAACTCGTCGCGCCCCGGCTGCACACTCACCTGGCCGCGCGCATTCATCGCGCCGCCATGCACCCGCCCGCGAACGTCGAAATCGAGCTGCCCCGCCTTGATGTGCAGCTCGCCCTGCGGCGAGGCGATGGCGTAGTCCTCGCCCAGCACTGTGTAGTGACCCTCGCCCTCGTCATGGCGGAAGCTGACCTTGAAGTCGCTGTCCTCGCCACCCCGGTAATCGATGAGTCCGTCGAGCTCGACCGCCGTGTCGGCCGGCAGCCGGTACTTGGCGATGTGCGCCGCGGTCTTCGGTGCGAAACAGCTCGTCACCGCCACCGGATCCACCCCCGACTTCAACCCGGTCAGGCGCACCCAGTGCGCATCGTCATCGACCTCAATGTGAGCGACCTCGGCCACGCCCTCGGGTCGCTGCAGGCGGACGTTGCGGTAGTGCTGTTGGGGATCCTTGAATTCGACATCGGCGGTCAGCAGGTCGAGATCGACGCCGCGGTACTTGAAATTGCGCAGCTCGCCGCGACCGCGGTTGAGGCACTGCTGCAGGTCGGCCTTCGGCCCCGCGCCCTCGAGTTCGAAGAAGATGTTCGAGAGCGGACTGAACTCAAAGCGGCGCAGGATCTCGCGGGTCTTCTCCATCTGTGCAAACGGCAGGAAGGCGTTCGGATCCATGCGCAGCAGGGCACGGTAGCGAAAGCCCTGGGCCTCGTGCGTCAGCACCTGCGCGCTCAGCGTGCCGGTCTGGTGACGCAGGACGAGGTCGCGGATGTACACCCCCTCGGGAGCGACCCCAAACTTCGCCGACAGGCCGTCGAAGACCGCACCGCGGGTGCTGAAGCGACCGCAGTCGAGGCTGCCGGTGACCCGCACCGGCCGCTTGTGCGGCGCCAGCTCGCCGACCACAAACCAAACGCCGTCGAGCGCCAGGTTGGGACTGTCGTAGAAGACGATCTCGCGCAGCTTGTCGCTGCTCAGAAAGGCCTGGGCCAGGCCGGGCAGATCAGCGCTGGAGCTGAGGTGAAACTTCAACTCCGGCGAGGCCATGCGCCAGGTCGCATTGGCACTCACCTGGCCGGTGGCATCGCGCAGGAAAAACCGCGTCAGATCCATCAGACCGGCGCGATACTCGACCTCGGCCACCACCTCGCGACAGGCATAGCTGCCGTAGCTCATGCCATCAGCCTCCAGCACCAGCCGGGCATTCATTTCCAGCGGCCGGTCGATCTCGCCATGCACCTCCAGGTTCAGCCGCGGCGGCGTGGCAAACTGGAACCGCTGCAGCCAGTCGAGCCCCTTCTGGATGCGCTGCTGATGGTTGCGCAGCACCTTGATGCGATCCTGCAGGGTCAGCTGCGGTTTGTCCTGCGGCTTGTCCTTGTCCGGCGCCGGCAGCTGGATGTCGCCCGACAGATTCAGGCGGATGCCGGAGAGCATGCCTTCCGCATGACGCAGCTCCAGCCGACGGTCGTGCAGGAAGGCGCGCGCACTGAGGTCGCGCACCTCCAGCATCGTCGGCTCGGCCGAAGCGGCATTCTCGGGCGGATCGACCGGGATGCTCAGGTTGGCCTGGCTCAATTCAAAGCCCTGCACCTCGAAACGCTTTTCGAGCAGGCGACCAAACTCCACATCCATGCGCAGGCGGTCGACCGACACCAGCAGCTGCCGGCGGTCGGCGCGCGAGTACAGTCGCACATCGCGCGCCATCAGCCCGCCGAAGGGATCGAGCACGAGGCGACGGAAATCCATGTGCAGGCCACGCTCGCCGAGTCGGGCGATGACGTAACCGCGCCAGCGTTCGCCAAAGGCCTCCGAACCCGCATAGACGCCGGCCGCCAGCAGACCGCTGGCGATCGTCAGCTTGAGCAGGCGCCGGAGAAACCGCTTCATCAAGCTTTCACCATAGCCGCCGGGTCGGCGCTGACAAGGGTTTCAGGAGGCCGTCGCTTCGCGTTCCTTGGCCTCAAAATTCTCGCGCGCCTGCTTGCGCGCCGCCGAGACGATGTGATTGCAGGCCTCCATGCACAGCAGCGGGATGGCCGACTCGCCCTCGCCGGCATGCCCGGCCGCGGCGCCGAGCTTGGCCTCGGCCGGACCCGAGAGCGACTGCCCCTCGGCCAGCGGGTAAACGATGCGGCGCAGGCACTTCGTCGCCGTGTTGCAGCAGCGTCCCAGGATCGCGCAGGCCTGGTCGTCGGTGATGCCGTTGGCGAAGCGGTACATGCCGGTCTGCCGACCGAGCAACTGCCGCAGCGGCACCGGTTCGAGCGTACCGCGCTCCTGGGCCAGCGCCATGCCGAGGGCGGCGGGATAAAAGAACTCCAAGGCCAGCCGCACACCGGCGAGATCGGGCAGGACCAGCCGCCAGCCGCGCTTGAGATCGGGCGCCGTCTTGATGGGGCGGAAGGCGCCGGCCGCATCGTAGCGGGCGATGACACGCGCGTCTTCGGGCTGCGCGTGCGTTTCCAAAGCCGCGTGGTCCGTGGCACGGTCGTCGCGATGGCGCAGCTCCCAGCCACCGTCCACGGCACGGATCACGACCTGGCCGATGACGTGGCGTCCCTGTTCCAGCCAGCGCGCCAGGGCCTGTTCCTGGGCCGAAGCCTGCGCGACCGCGCCCTGCCCCACGTCCGGGTGGCGACGGTCAAAATCGCGCACCTGATCGAGAATGACATCGGCCAGGTGCGGCTCGGTGCCGATGGCGCCGCTGTAGTAGAGGTGGCGACCGTGCATCTCGATGGGGTTCTGGCGAAACACCTCCATCTCGCTGAGCGCCTTGCCCGGCTCCTTCTCCATGCCCAGCAGCACGGGGATGTCCTGGAAACTGTGCAGGCCGTCGGCAATGAAAAACGGCACCACCACCACATTCGGCGCGCTCGTCAGCTGCACCCAGTCGGAGACCAGCGGCGCCTCCTCCATGTAGGCATCGAGCACCTCGGCAAACCCATAGCCGCCCTCGCGGATGAGTCGCACCTGCTCCTGAATGGCCTTGGTCGAGTTCTCATTGAGGCTGGTGCCGTGACCGACAATGACCAGGCTCGTTGCCTCGCGCGGCACGCCCGGCGCCACCTCGTCGGCCCGCTGCAGCAGCAGGCGTGTCATGTTTGGGTGAATGCCCACCGGATCGCAGTAGCAGAAGGTGCGGCCGTCGCGCCGGGTCACCGGGCCGTCGAGCCGCAGCTCGCGCGGCAGCACCTGCTGGCAGAAATAGCCCTCGCTGATGAAGTTCGGCACGATGTAGACAACGTCACCCTCCACGGCCTCGAAGATCTCGCGCATGGTCGGCTCCTCCTTCCAGAAGCAGCAGGCGACCTCGCGAAACACCCCCATGCGCCGGATCGTGTCGGCATGCTGATGGGTGGGCGCGCTGGAGTCGGGGTTCACGGTCGAACCGTGGCCGACGATGATGAGGGAGGCGTGGGAATGGGAGTTCAAGCAGGGAGGGATTACGCGGGAAAGTCAGCGAAGGACGAGGGGGAACGACACGGGGCGATCGTCAAAGCTCACCGGCAGGCGGATCGCCCGCGCCAGCAGGTCGAGGTAGCGCGCGCCGGGGATTTCATGGCCGCCGAACTGCGCCAAGTGCGGCGTCGTCCATTGGGTATCGTGCAGGATAAAGCCACGCTCGCGCAGCCGCCATTGCAGGTGCACCAGCGCCGTCTTCGAGGCCTGGGGTTCGCGACTGAACATGCTCTCGCCAAAAAACGCGCCGCCGATGGCGACCCCATACACCCCGCCCATGAGCCGACCCTCGCGCCAAACCTCGGCGCTGTGGGCAAAACCGAGCCGGTGCAGTTCCTCATAGCTGTCGAGGATGGCGTCGGTGATCCAGGTCTCGTCGCGGTCGGCACAGCCGCGCATGACATCGCCAAAGGCAGTGTTCCAGCGCACCTCAAAGGGACTGTGACGCAAGAACTGCAAAAACCGCCGCGGCACATGGAACTCGGCCACCGGCAGGATGCCGCGCATTTGCGGCCGATACCACGACACCGTGCCGTCGTCCTCGCCCATGGGGAACACCCCCTCGCAGTAGGCGCAGAGCAGTTGGACGGGATCAAGCATGGCGGGCGGCCCAATGTTACGGACGCGCCCGCCGCATTGCAACCCCGGCTCAGCGACCGAGCGCGCGCCGCAGCACCGGCTCAAAGATGTCGGCCTGGCGCATGAAACCCAGGTCGCTGGCATGCGAGGCGTCGGTCGCGCCCTCGGTGTCCTCACCGTAAAGCTTGTCGCCCTCGATGTAATGCAGGTTCTTCACGCCCTCCTTGACCAGAGTGTCATAGGCGGCGCGCAGGGCAGCATGGTTGTCGGTGTGAAACTGGCGCTTGAGCGGCGTGATCCAGTCGTTGGTGAACCGGCGGTCCTCGACCAGCACGATCGGCGTCTCCGGCTTGGCGGCACGCAACTGGCGCACCAGCGGCACGCATTTCTCCGTCACCTGCGCCGGCTGCATGTTCGGCAGGCAGTCGATGACATAGACGGCGGCATCCAGCTGCACGAGGTATTCGCCGACCGCGGCATCCATGCGACCGTTGCCGGAGAAGCCGAGGTTGACCACCGGCATGTCGAAGCGTCGACCGAGGATACCCGTGTGCACCATGCCTGGACGGCTGGCGCAGGCGCCATGGGTGATGCTGGTGCCGTAAAACACGATCGGCCGCGGGCGCGGCGCCTGACCTTCAAACTTCGCGCCCTTGGGCACGCCGATCGACAGAGATTCAACGCCGTTGTACAGCGGCAGATAGGCGGCATACTCGCGGTAGCCGGGCGCCAGATCCTTGATGATCTCGGCCTTCACCTCCTGAGTCGCCGGCTTGGTCACCTGCACCCACTTCCAACGGCCGTCGCTGTCGCGCGCATAAAGATCGACGCCGCTGACGCCGGTCGCCGGCATGTGTGCCAAACCGAGCTTCTCCTTCATCAGCTTGTAATGCACGTGGATGCTGGTGGCGTCGGTCTTGAAGCGCACCATCATGCCGGCGCTGTCGCGACTCAGGCTCCACACCGCCGACGTCACCTTGCCCTCGGCACTCGCCGGCAGTCGGTCAAACCAGCGCTTGCGCTCCTGGTCCGGCAGGATGCGACCCTCGACGCCCCAGGCTGTAACATCGTGCCAGTCGAGTTCGACCGCCGCGGCCTTGTTGACACCCATCGCCGGGTCGAGTTTGGCAATGTCAGGCTTGGCCGGCGCCTTCTGGGCGTGGACCACGGAGACAAACAAGGGCAGCAAAAGCAGGGAGCGCAGGGTAAGCATAGAACGACGGATACGCCGCCAGCCGGGCGCTTCCTTCGCGATCTCGCCCCGGATGCCAACCTCACGCGCCAGGCTCAAAGCGCAGCCCGCGCACCGCGTCCTGGGCGCCGGACATCAGTGCCGCCGCAGCCTGCCCTCCCGCCGCGGCCGAGGCTGCGAGCACCAGTTGCAAGGCCCCGGCCGCGCCCAGGCATTCGCCGAGCACCACTCCGGGCTGCAGGGCGACGTCGTCCACACCCACGAAAGCCGCAACTTCATCGGCATCGAGCGACGCCAAACCGCTGCGACCGTTGACCACGGTGCCCACCCGTCCCCGCCAGGCTTGGGCGGCGTTGGCCAAAGCCTGCGCGCGTTCGCTGCGACCCCGCACAGGCTGTTCGACGATCTCCGCCAGCACCGGCCCAGCACCGTCGGCACTCAGCAGCAGGGCTGCCGCACCCTCACCGGCCACCAGGCCACGGTGATGGTAACGCACGGCCTCGGCCCCCAGCCAGTCGCACTCCTCGGCGGCGAGCACGAGGCAGCGATCGACCCAGCCCTGCGCCAGCCAGAGGCCGGCCAGTTCAACCGCATCGAGGATGACCGCGGCATCGCCGAGCAGGGTCGATACCGGTCCATCGACGCCGAGCTGGGCGGCGACATGCGAGGCCGGGGCATTGTAAACGGTTTCCGGAAAGATCAGCGGGCTGGCGAGCTCGGGCGTGTCGAGCACCTCCTGATAAAAGCGACCCGAAAACTGCACGCAGCCGTTGAACATACCGAACACCAGACCGAGCCGGCCCGCGCCGGCCCCGCCGGGAAAACCGGCCTGCTCGAGGGCTTCGAGCGCGGCAGCCAATGCAAACTTGCTCACCGGACTGGCCCGCCGCAGGCGCGGTGCCTTGGGCAGTCGCTCCGGCGGCGGCAGTGGCACACGGCGCACGGGACAGACTTCGTCGCGCGGACCGATCGTGCGCGGGCAATCCTGGGTCGGCAGCGACTGGCCCGCGCGCACGGCGCTTTCGAGGTCGGCCAAACTCCAGCCGGCAGGCGACACCGCCCCGAGCCCGGCCACGCGCAGGATCGGCGGCGGCAGCGTCGACTGCAGCGGACGCGGCAAGGCAGCATCGGCCGAACGAAACACCAGACTGGCATTGGTGCCGCCGAAGCCGAAGGAATTCGTCAGCACCGCCCGCAACGGCGCCTCGCGGAAGTGGCGTACCAGATCAAAGGTCACCGCCGGGTCCGGCTCGCGCACGTTCAGGCTGGCCGGCAGCCAACCGCCGCGCAGGGCGAGCAGGCAGATCACCGCCTCGACCGCGCCCGCCCCGCCCAGCAGGTGACCCATGGCGGATTTGGTCGAGCTGACGGCGATCCGCGCCGCATCCGCCCCGGCCCAGGCCTGGATGGCCATGGCTTCGGCGACATCGTTGTGCGGCGTGCCAGTGCCGTGCGAGTTGAGGTAATCGATCTGTGCCGGCGTCACCCCGGCCATGGCGCAGGCACCCGCCATGCTGCGCACCGCCGCCCGCCCCTGCGGATCCGGCTGGGTCAGGTGATGCAGATCGGTGGTGGTGGCATAACCCGCCGCCTCGGCCCAGGCGACCGCGCCGCGTTCGGCCGCCGCCTCAGCACTCTCCAGCAGCACCAGCGCCGCGCCTTCGCCAATCGCCAGACCATCGCGTGCGGCATCAAAGGGTCGCGGCACGCCATCCGGTGCCAGCGCCCGCAGACTGTCGAACCCGGCAAACACCAGCTCGGCAAGCGCGTCATAGCCCCCCGCCAGCACCCGTCGGGCGCGACCACTGCGAATCAGCGCCATGGCCTCGCCGATGGCATTGGCGCCGCTGGCACAGGCATTGGAAACCAAGCGCACAGAGCCGCGCCAGTCGTACTCGTCAGCGATCAGGCGCATCTGCCGCCAGGGCTGGTAAAACTGCACGCGCGTCACCTGCCCCGGCAGCCGGTGCGGACTGCGCCGCGCTTCGCGAAAATACGCCTGCCCCAGTGGCATCGCCCCGGCCGAGGTGCCAACGATCAGGGCATCAATGCCCTGCATTCCGGCCAGACCCGCGGTCGCCAGGGTCTCGCGCAGGGCCAGCAGCAGCATGCGCGTGCCGCGATCGGCCAAGTGCTGACGACGCAGCGGCAGCTTGGCGAACAGACGCTCGTCGGGCAGGTCCACCTCGCCCGCCGTGCGCGCCACGCGTCGACTCACATCAAACAGGGTCACCGGCCGAAACGCCTGGCGTTCCTCGCGCAGCGCCTGCCCATGACCCGCCGCGTCGAGCCCGAGCGGCGACACGATGCCGGCGCCGGTGACAAGGATGCGGGGGTCGGAGTTCACGGGATAGGGAACGACAAAGTCCGGCGCGCGGATTCCCGGGCTTGCAGTCGCAGCGCACCCGGGCAGGATGACGCTTCCGCGCTCCACGCTGTAGCGGCGCGCGGCGCGAAGTGTCAAATGTTTGCTGATCGCTGGCAGAAAATCCTCGATGCCCAGGGCGACTCCCCCGCCCTGCGCCAGCCCGGCCGAACCTGGACCTTTGCCGAGCTCGACCACGCCGCGCGCAAGCGTCCGGCCGACACCTGCCCGGTGCTGGGCCGATGCCACCTCGCCCGCGGCGATGCCGCCCAGCTCACCATCGCCCTGCTCGCTGGCTTTCTTGATGACCTGCCCGTGCAGGTGATCGAGGCCGACCGCGAACGCCGCCTGCCAGCCTGCCCGCCCCCGCCCGGCACGGCCCTGATCAAACAAACCGTCGGCAGCGCGGGCCGCCGCCGCTGCCAGTTCTTCCCGCGCGACCAGGTGCTGGCCGATACCGACCGCCTGCACACGGCGCTAGGCCTTGCCAAACTCGACGGCGCCATCGCCGCGGTCAGTGTCGCCCACTCCTACGGCCTCAGCACCACCCTGCTGCAACTGCTCGGCCACGGCCTGCCGGTGCACTGGCTGCCCTCCCCCTTCCCCGCCGGCCTCAGCGAGGCACTCGCCGTTTCCGGTCGACTCCTCCTGCCCGGGGTGCCAGCCCTGTGGAAAGCTTGGCTTGATGCCGGCATCGATTTCCATGCGGTCGGCCGCGCCGTCTGCGCCGGTGCACCCCTGCGTCCCGAACTCGGCCAGCGCCTGCAGGCCTGTGTCGGCCTCAAGCTGCACAACCTCTACGGCACCAGCGAAACCGGTGCCATCAGCGCCGACCTCACCGACACACCGCGCAGCGATGAACCCGACCTCGGCACCCTGCTGCCCGGGGTCACGGTCACGATCGGCCCCGATGACCGATTGCTTGTCGCCAGCGATGCTGTTGGTCTCGGTTACGACGCCCCCGAGCCGGGCGAAGTCTTCGGCAACGGCCAGCACCTCACCTGGGACCGGATCGAGATCGTGAACGATCGCCTGCACTTCCGCGGCTGCCTCGGCGCCGGCATCCAGGTGGCCGGCCGCAAGCTCAGCCCCTTCGAGGTCGCCAGCCGCCTGCGCGCCGCCACCGGCCGCGACGGCATCGACGTCCGCGGCGAACCCAGCCGCGACCCCGAGCGCGGCCAGGAAGTGGTCGCCGTCGTCGACCTGCCGGCCGACCAACTCACCCGCGACTTCAAAACCCGCGCCTGCGCCGGTCTCGCCCCCTGGGAAACCCCACGC
>JAEYYS010000076.1 GCA_023428335.1 Verrucomicrobiota bacterium
GCACGGTCGAGCCGGCGAGCAGCGCCGGTTTCGCACGGGCGGCGAGCGTCGAATCATGGCCCGGCACGGCTGTCAGCAGGCGACGCAGGTCGGTGTAGTGCCACGCCTCGACGCGCCGCGTCGGCAAGCCGGCCTTCAGCGCCTCGACCGCATCGTCGCGCTTCACGGCGACCGCGGCGTCCCCGGGGAGGTCCGACAGGCGCTCGCCGAAGGCGTCGATCAGCGCCGTCTCGGCCGCCGTCAGCTTCGGGGTGGAGTGGATGTTCATCTCGACCTCACGCCGCCTCGCCGATCAGGCCGGCATAGCCGTCCTTCTCGAGTTCGAGCGCCAGATCCTTGTCGCCGGACTTGATCACCTGGCCCTTGTAGAGCACGTGGACACTGTCCGGCACGATCAGGTCGAGCAGGCGCTGGTAGTGGGTGATGAGCAGGATGCCACGGTTCTCGCTGCGCATGGCATTGACGCCGCGGGCGACGATTTTCAGGGCGTCGATGTCGAGGCCGGAATCGGTCTCGTCGAGGATGGCGTACTTCGGTTCCAGCATCATGAGCTGGAGGATTTCATTGCGCTTTTTTTCGCCGCCGGAGAAGCCTTCGTTGACGCTGCGACCGGTGAAGCTGCGGTCCATTTCCAGGGCATCCATGCGGGCGTACAGGCGCTTGTAGAACTGCACGGCGTCGATGTCCTCGCCGGCCGGCAGGCGCGCCTTCAGCGCGGCACGCAGGAAGTTGGCGTTGCTGACGCCGGGGATCTCGTGCGGGTACTGGAAGGCCAGGAAGAGGCCGGCGCGGCTGCGCTCATCGACCGCCATGTCGAGAATGTTCTGGCCGTCGAGCAGCACCTCGCCGCCGGTGACTTCGTAGTCCTCATGGCCGCAGAGCACCTTGCTAAGCGTGCTTTTACCCGAGCCGTTCGGTCCCATGATGGCGTGGACTTCACCGGGGTTGATGGTGAGATTCAGGCCTTTGAGGATTTCGCGGCCGGGGATCTGGGCGTGGAGGTTTTGGATTTCGAGGGACATGCGGAAGATTTCAGATTTCAGATTTAAAATTTCAGACGCGCGCCGAGCAGGCGCTGCAGGTGCCGTGGATGGCGAGGTCCATGCGGCTGACCCGGGTGCCGGCCGGCAGGTTCCAGAACTTGGCGGGATCAAAATCGGCGGCGGGATGGGCGTCGATCACCTTGCCGCAGGTCTCGCAGTGAAAGTGCACGTGCTCATGCAGGTTGGCGCAGTAGCGCGACTGGCCGCGCTCGAGGTGGACCTGCTTGATCAGGCCGGCGCCGGTAAGGTGTTCCAGGCAGTTGTAGACCGTGGCCAGCGAGATGCCGGGCGCGCGATCCTTGACTCGGGTGAAGATGTCCGTGGCGGTGGGATGATCGGTCGAGGCCTGCAGGATCTCGAAAACCTCGCGCCGGTGCGGGGTCAGCCGCACGTCGGCCCCGAGTACGGCCATGCGGCACTCCAAGCCGGTGGGCTTGGCAGGCGGGCGGGATGAACTGGGGGGCATGGTTTTAGAATTAGAATTGGAATGATTCTAAAATAGAATGTCGGAAAAGTCAACGGATGCAAGTGCGAGACGGTTGCCCCGCCCTGAGGGTTGCCTCCGTCAGGGTGCGGGCAGGACGGACGGCTGGGCGATGAAAGACTCGTCCGTCAGCGTCTTGAGAAAGGCGACCAAAGCCTGCTTTTCCTCGGGGGTGAGGCCGAGGCCGCCGTGAGTCAGGTGCTTGGCGAGGTTGGGGTCAAGGGTGTCGCTGTGCTGAATGCGGTGGTCGTAGTGCTCGACGACTTCCTCCAGCGTCTGAAAGCGGCCGTCGTGCATGTACGGCGCGGTCAGGGCGACATTGCGCAGCGATGGCACCATGAACTTGCCACGGTCGGCCGGGTTGCCGCTGACCTTTTCCCGGCCGAGGTCGCGCAGGAGTTTTTCGCTGTCGAGGCCGTTGTTGAGGAACTGGTTGTTGGTGAAGTGGGCACCGCCATGGCAGTGGAAGCAGTCGGCGCCGCGGATGCCGCGCAGCGGATCGGACTCGGTGAAGAAGAGCTGGAACCCGCGCTTCTCCTGCTCGGTGAGCTCAGCCTTGCCCTGCTGGGAGAGGTCGAGCTTGGACTTGCCGGAGAGCAGGGTGAGCAGGAACTGCTCGAGGGCGCGGGCGATGCGATCCGGGGTGACCTGCGGACTGCCAAAGACCGTTTCGAACTGGCGCACGAGACCGGCATCGGCGCCGAGTTTGGCCACAACGCCGGGCAGGGTCTCGTTCATTTCCAAGGGATCCTGGATGGGCCGCAGCACCTGGTCGCGCAGGCTCGGCGAGCGCCCATCCCAGAAGAAGGCGGGTTTCCAGGCGAGGTTGAACAGCGGCATGGCGTTGCGCGTGCCCACCTGCCCCTCGGCACCGACACTGGTGGCCAGGGGCTCGGCAAAGGCCTGCTCCTGATGGTGGCAGGACGCGCAGGACTGACGGTTGTTGATGGACAATCGCTTGTCTTCAAACAGCCGCCGGCCGAGGGCGACCCCGGCCACGCTGGGTGGGTTGTCCTCGGGCCAAGCGGTCAGGGGGAAATGCGCGGGCACCTGATCGGCGAGGCTGGCGGGGGCATTGACGCGACCCACCACTTCACGCCGGTCATCGCCGGCCGGGTCGGGCTCGAGCCCGAGCAAGCCGAAGCTGCGCGCCGCGTTCCGCGCCATGTTCACCGCCAACCCGCCGTCGTTTTGGGAGTGGGTGGAATCGGCGTCGGCGATGCGGACCGGATGGACCGCGCTGAACAGGCGGTCGACGTCGAAAAGGAGCCTCAGTTGCTGGGGCTGCTCGAGGTTGAGCTCGACCGGGATTTCCACGCTCACCCGGCAGGGTTGACCGGCGAGGTGATAGGAATAGCCACCGGAGGGGGCGTCGCCACGCTCGTAGTGACCCTCGACCGCCAGATACACGTAGCCGCCACGCCAGCTCCAGTGCAGGGCATTGAGGTCGGGATTGAGCGGATGCTCCGGTGCCCAGCGCGCCGCGTCGCCGGCATCCGCCGCGGCATCGACGCCAAGATCGAAGCGCAGGGCGGTGTACCTGCCCTGCGGCACCCGCGGCAGGCGGAAGGACGTGCGCTGTTTTTCCGCGTCGAGGTAGGCGTACCAATTCTCGCCCGCCGTCCACTCCCCGTCCTCCTTGCGCAACTGGGCGTTCGACAGCAGGTAGGCCAGCCGGGTGACATTCAACCGCTCGCCAGCGGCGTTGGTGAGACCGTTCTGGGCCAGGACCAGGGGCCGGCCCTGCCAGCGGTGCTCGACCACCACATTCAGCCGGGCAGCCGGCAACTGCTGGCGGACATTTCCCGCGATGCGCGTCAGCAGGCCGGCATGGCTTTCGACCTCCTGCCGGCGAATCTCGGGAAGGCGCTGCCACCAGCCTTCCGCCAGGGCCTGTTCACGAATGGACCTGTATCGCTGCAGGCAGCTCTCCAACTGACGCCAGTGGCGCAGAATGGCGTCGTCATCCCGCTTCGCCTGGCCGGGAGCGAGCAGATCGTTGAGCAGGTTGATGGCAGCTCCCGCCCCGGTCAGCGCCGCCGAGAAGCCGGCCATGGGCGCGTCCGCCTGCGCGATGGCCTGTTCGGCAAAACGCACGACTTCCGCACGCAGGGAGGGATCCTGAGCCGCGCGCGCAGCCCATTGGTAATGCAGGATTTCGTAAAGCGTGGCATCGCTGCGATCCAGGGCATAGGCCGACTTCAGGCGCCAGAAAGCCGAGGCATCCAGGTAGCGCCGGTGGGCGTCCGTGGTGGGAAACGGGCTGTTGCGTTGAGTGCGGCGCTTTTCCAGTCGCGCTAGAGCCAGGATGCGCGTCTCCAGCCAAGCCGACGGAGGTGCCGCCGTCGCGTCGGCTGGCCGGACAAAGGCGCCCGGCACTGGCGGAGCCTTCTTTGCGTCCGCCCCCTCATGCGCAGTTTGCGTGGCACTCTCCCCGCCA
>JAEYYS010000090.1 GCA_023428335.1 Verrucomicrobiota bacterium
CCGGATCGGCATAGCGACTGTCGTCAAACCGGCCCTGGTAGCGCAACTTGCGCTCGGCATCGAAGACGAAGACATGCGGCGTCGCCAGGCAGCCATAGGCGAGCGCGGTCTTCTGGGTTTCTCCATCGAAGAGGTAGGGGAAGTTGAATCCCTGCTCCGCCGCATGGCGCTGCATCTCCGGAAAACTGTCGTTGTACTTCGAGTAACCGAGTTCATCCGGACGCAGCGCCGCCGGATCGTTCGGGTTGATCGCCACCACGCGCACACCCTTCGGCGCGAACTCCGTGACAAACTGCTTCAACCGCCCCTCGATCGCCTGCGAGGTCGGGCAGTGATTGCTCAGGAAGGCGACCACCAGCACCTTGGCGTCGGCGAAGGCCTTCAGCGTGTAGCGCTCCTCATCGATGCCGACCAGCTCAAACGCCGGCGCCGGATCGCCCAGGGCCAGCGCCTGAAAGCCCTCCGGCTGAGCCAACGCCAACAGGGGCAGTCCAAAGAACAAAGGGAAAACACGCATGACAGCCACATCAACGCACCCCGGCACCCCAGTCTAGCCAAGGCGGTTCGCGATTCCCAGCCTCCCTGCCATGCCCCGTCCTGCGCTTGCGCCGCGGCCGAAGTCGGGGCATGAACGGTGGTGCTCACGGATTATCACACCCACACGCCACTCTGCCGCCATGCCGAGGGCGATCCGGTCGATTACGCCCGCCAGGCGCAGGCGCTCGGCCTCGCCGAGATCGGGCTGTCGGATCACAACCCGATGCCGGAACCCTTCGACAACTGGCGCATGGATCTGGGCGACTTGCCGCGCTATTTTGAACTGGTCGACGAAGCCCGCGCCGCACTGCCGGACTTCCCCATCCGGCTGGCGCTCGAGTGCGACTACCTGCAGGGGCGCGAAGAATGGATCGAAAAAACCACGGCGATGGCCGACTGGGATTATCTGATCGGCAGCGTCCATTACATCCACGACGGCATCGCGGTCGATGACCCGCAGTACCTCGCCCGCTGGAGCAGCGCCTCCGACATCGAGGCGATGTGGGCGGCCTACTGGCGGCTGTACGAGAAGATGATCCGCACCGGGCTCTTCGATTTCTACGCCCATCCCGACCTCGCCAAGCGCTTCGGGCTGCGCCCGGCCGGCGACCTGCGGCCTTACTACGAACCGGTCATCCAGGCGCTGGTCGACACCGGCGGCGTGCTCGAGGTCAGCACCGCCGGCCTGCGCAAGGACGTGCGCGAGATCTACCCGGCGCGCGAAATGCTGGAGATGGCCTTCAGCGCCCGGGTCCCCATCGTCATCAACTCCGATGCCCACTGCCCGGGCGATGTCGGCGCCGACTTCCACCAGGCGCTGGAGCTGGTGCGCTCGGTCGGCTACCGGCAGACCCTGCGCTTCGAAAAACGCCAACGGCGGGTCGTCGATCTGCCGGAAACCTGGCCCCCACGCTGACCCATGCTCTGGCAGGCCCGCCATCACCGCCTTGAGTTCCCGCGCCGGCCGCTGGTGATGGGCATCGTCAATCTCAACGACGACTCCTTCTGCGGCGACGGCACGCTCGATCCCGCGCAGGCGCTGGCGCAGGCGGCGCGCATGCTGCGCGACGGCGCCGACATCATCGACATCGGCGCCGAAAGCGCGCGCACCAACCGCGGCCCGATCACCGAGGAAGAAGAGGTGCGCCGCCTGCTCCCCTTCCTCGACGCCTGGCCGGAGCTGATCGCCTCCTTCCCCGCCCCGCCCTGGGTCGACGCCCAGGTCAGGCCACCCCTGCTGTCGATCAACACCTGGCGACCCGCCGTCGTCGCGGCCGTGCTGCCGCATGGCGGCGACCTGATCAACGACATCGGTGCCCTGCCCGACGCGACCAACGCCCGCCTCTGCGCCGAGCATGGCGCCTCGCTGCTCCTCATGCACAGCATCGGCCAGCCGAAGGTGCCGCACACCCACGTCGGTTACGACTCGATCCTCGACACCCTCGACCGCTTCTTCGAGGAGAAGATCGCCCTCTGCCGCGAGGTCGGGCTTGATGCAAGCCGGCTCATCCTCGACCCGGGCATCGACTTCGCCAAGCAGCGTGACGACAATCTCGCCATCTACCGTCACCTCGAGCGCCTGCACCGTTTCGACCGCCCCATCCTGCTGCCGGTCTCGCGCAAAACGGTCATCGGCCAGGTGCTCGACCAACCCGATGCCACCCAGCGCGACCCGGGCACGATCGCCTGCCTGACCGCCGGCGTGCTGCGCGGTGCCCAGCTTTTCCGCGTCCACCACGTCCGCGCCGCGGCTCTGGCGGTGAAAACACTGTGGGGCGTCACCGGCGGCCGCACGCTGGCGGACGGACTCGTCGACGCCCCCTGAGCGCGCACCGGGAAATCCAGCCTCAGCGCGCCGCGGCGTCCTGGCCGCGGCGACCGAAGCAGAACAGGGACTTGTCGCCGCGCAGGAAGATCTGCCCCTCGCTGAGCGCCGGCGAGGCCATGACTTTTTCGCCCAGCTCACTCTCGGCCAGCAGCTCGTAGGTCTTGCCCGGTCGCACCGTGCGCACGGTGCCGAAGTCATTGACGAAATAGACCCGGCCCTCGGCGCTGACCAGCGAGGCGTGATGCTCCTTCATCCGCTCCTCCCAGGCGATGGCACCGCTGGCGGCGTCGAAGCAGTGGCCGATGCCGGAGTCAGACACCACCAGGAACCAGCCGTTTTCACAAATCGGCGAGGGCACGTAGGCCACGCCCTTGTTGGTGCGCCAGACCAAGTGGCTGGCACCGATGTCGCCGACGCCCTCCGGGCGCAGGGCAAGGATGTGATGCTCGGGAAAGCCGCCGGTGAGCAGGACCAAGCCAGACTTGGCGTCGAACACCGGCGAGGCGACAAACTGCTCGGTCGGTCCATCCATCATCCACAGCAGGGCACCCGTGCGCGGGTCGTAGCTGGTGACGCACTTGCTGCCGGAAAGCACCATCTGCGGCCGACCCGCCATCTCGCGGATCAGCGGCGCGCAGTAGCTGCGCGTCTGGTTGGGGCGCTCGATCCGCCACAGTTCGCGGCCGTCGGTACGCGCCAGGGCGACGATGTAACCCGGGCCATCGTGGTCGCAGTTGACGATGACCTTGTCCTCGAACAGCACCGGCGACGACGAAAAGCCGTGCTTGCTGGCAAAAACACCCGGTCGCACCTGCCAGACCGGCTTGCCCGCAAAGTCATGGGCGCTGACCACGGCGGTGTCGCCATCGAGGAAGGCGGTGTACACACGTTCGCCATCCGTGGCCGGCGTGCTCGAGGCATGGCTGTTGAGGCGGTGCTTGCCCTCCATGGGCGACTTCAGCACCTCCGCCTGCCAAAGCAGCTTGCCTGTGGCGCGGTCGAGGCAGAGCAGCAGGCGCTGCTGCGTCTCCGCCTCGGCCGCCACCGTGAACAGGCGGTCGCCCCAGACGATCGGCGAGGCGTGACCGCTGCCCGGCAGCTCGGTTTTCCAGGTCAGGCTCTCGGCATTCGCCGCCTTGGGAAAACCGTGGTCGAGCGACGTGCCATCGAGCCGCGGCCCCCGCCACTGCGGCCAGTTTTCCGCCGCAAGCGGCAGGGTGGCAGCGAGGCAGAGGAAGGCGACGGGGAGCAGGCGCATGATCGGACACTATCGGCCCGAAAAGGCCGCTTCAATCAGCAACTCCGTGTTCCCTGCCTGCCTCACGGCGGAAAAAACCGTCGCGGTTTGTCCGGTTTCGTTCGCACGTGTGGGCAGCTTCCGGGAAAATCGTGCCGACAAACGCCGTATTCCCCGCCCTGCCCGACATGAAAGCCCTCCTCCGTTCCCTCCTGCTGCCCTGCCTCGCCCTGGCCGCCCCGCTCGCTGCCCAGGTCGAATTCAAGGCCGGCGACTCCGTCGCCATCCTCGGCAACGCCCTGCCCGACCGCGCTCAGCACTTCGGCTGGCTGGAGACCCTGCTCACCCAGGCGAATGCCGACAAGGATCTGACCTTCCGCAACCTCGCCTTCGCCGGCGACGAGGTGCACACCTGGCATCGCATCGACGACTTCGGCACGCGCGACGAATGGCTCACCCAGGTGAAGGCCGACGTCATCTTCGCCTTCTACGGCTTCAACGAGTCGTTCAAGGGCTACGAGGGCCTGGAGACCTTCAAGCAGAACCTGGCCAAGTTCCTCGACGAGGCGAAGGCAAAAAACTACAGCGGCAAGGGCGCCCCGCGCCTCGTCCTGTTCTCGCCCTTTGCCCTGCAGAAAACCGCCAACCCCAGCCTGCCACCGGTCGAGGAGCGCAACACGAACCTGCAGAACTACAGCGCCGCCATGGCCGAGGTCGCCGCCGCCAAGGGCGCGGCCTTCGTCGACCTGTACGCGCCGACCGCGAAGGGCCTGCCGGAGGGCGCGACGCTCGACGGTCTGTACACCACCAGCGAGGGCGACAAGGCCATCGCCGAAGCCGCCTTCCGCGCGCTCACCGGTGCCGAACCGCCGGCAGCGAACGAAAAACTGCGCGCCGCCATCCGCGAGAAAAACTGGGAGTGGCACCAGCGCTACCGCACGGTCGACGGCTACAACGTCTACGGCGGCCGCTCCGGCCTCGCCTACACCGCCGGCGTCGGCGGCTTCAAGCAGAACGAGAAAAACCCCGAAGCCCCCTACCTCTCCAACTTCCAGGTGATGCAGCAGGAGATGGCCCAGCGCGACGTCAAGACGGCCAACCGCGACAAGCGCGTGTGGGCGGTCGCCAAGGGCGGCGATCTGGTGGTGAAGGACGACAACCTGCCGCCGGTGACCAAGGTGCCGACCAACATGCCCGACCCGAAGGAGGGCAAGGAGTTCAACAAGGTGCCGATGACCGGCATGAAGTTCACGCCCGAGGGCCTGGTCGCCTTCCCCGACGCCAAGGAGGCGATGAAGGACATCCAGACCGAGCCCGGCCTGAAGCTGACCCTGTTTGCCGACGAGAAAAAATTTCCGGAACTCGTCAACCCGGTACAAATGGCCTGGGACACCCGCGGCCGCCTCTGGGTCGCCGCCTGGCGCAATTACCCGGAGCGCACGCCGACCAGCACGAAGGGCGACAGCCTGCTCATCTTTGAGGACACCGACGGCGACGGCAGCGCCGACAAGATGACGGAATTCGTCGATGACCTGAACTGCCCGACCGGCTTCAACTTCTACAAGGACGGCGTCATTGTGATGCAGTCGCCCAACCTCGTCTTCATCGAGGACACCGACGGCGACGGCAAGGGCGACAAGCGCACGATCCTGCTCATGGGCCTGTGCGCGGCCGATTCGCACCACGAAACCAACGCTCTCAGCTACGACTGCGGCGGCGCGCTCTACCCGAGCGACGGCGTCTTCCATCGCACCCAGGTCGAGACGCTCTACGGCGTCGTTCGCAACACCAACGGCTGCATCTACCGCTTCGACCCGAACCGCCGCGAGCTCGAGCGTTTCACCACCGACGCCACGGTCAACCCGCACGGCAAGATCTGGGACCGCTGGGGCAATGCCTACTTCACGGACGCCACCGGCAACGTCAACACCTTCGCCGAGGCCTCCTCCTGCTACCTGCCGCGCGAGGGCGGTGGCAGCGCGAAACTGAAGCCGTTTTGGAATCGCCCGGCGCGCCCCAGCCCGGGCAACCACATCATCTCCAGCCGCCACTTCCCCGAGGACTGGCAGAACAACTTCCTCAACACCAACGTCATCAGCTTCCAGGGCATCTGGCGCGTGCCGCTCACCCAGGACGGCGCCGGCATGAAGGGCGAAACCGAGTTCGAACTCGTCAAGGCCGACCCCGCCGTGTACCCGACCTTCCGCCCGAGCGCGGTCAGCGTCGGTCCCGACGGCGGCCTGTACTTCTGCGACTGGTCGAACGCCATCATCGGCCACATGCAGCACCACCTGCGCGACCCGAACCGCGACCAGCAGCACGGCCGCATCTACAAGCTGACCTACGAGGGCCGGCCGCTGCTGCAGCCGAAGAAGATCCACGGCGAAAGCATCGAGAACCTGCTCGAGCTGCTCAAGGAGTGGGAGGACAACGTCCGCCAGCGCGCCAAGATCGAACTCGCCAAGCATGAGCCGGCGAAGGTCGCCGCCGCCGCCAAGGCTTGGGCCGCCAAGCTCGACAAAAGCGATGCGGAGTATGAACACCACCGCCTGGAGGCGCTCTGGACCCACCAGTGGGTCGATGTCGTCGATGTTGATCTGCTCAAGCAGGTGCTCGCCTCGCCCGAACCGCGCGCCCGCGCCGCCGCCACCCGCGTGCTCTGCTACTGGCGCGATCGCGTGCCGGGCGCCCTCGACCTGCTGAAAACGGCCGTCAACGACGCCGACATGCGCGTGCGCATGCAGGCCGTGCGCGCCCTCAGCTTCTACCAGCCGACCGCCGATGCCGCCCAGGCGCTGGAGATCGCCTACGACGTGCTCAAGCACCCGGCCGACGACTACATCAACCACGTCTTCGGCGAATGCCGCAAGGGCCTGCAGTCGGTGCTGAAGACGAAGGTGCTGCCCAAGGACCCGGTCGCCCTCGCCGAATTCATCGCCAAGACGACCGATGCCGATTTGAAGAGCCTGCCCGATGTCGAACCGGTGCTCGTCGAAAAACTCACCCGCCCGCGCCTCGCCGCCGATGTCCGCGCCAAGGCGCTCGAGGAACTGGTCAAACTCAGCGGCAGGGAGGCTCCGCTCGTCCTGCATGACATGCTGCAGAAGGTCGATGCCCGCGAGGGTGCCGGCAACACGGCCGAGGAACTCGCCAAGATGGTCTATGGCCAGAACCCCGGCGTCGTCACCCGCTACGCCACCCAACTGAAAACGCTCGCCCAGGAAGCGCGCAGCCCGGTCGTGCAACGCGCCGCGCTGGCCATGCTCGTCTTTGCCGCCCGCTCGCCCGACGCGATCTGGACCGCGAGCCAGGCGAACCCGCGCCAGCTGGAAGCCCTGCTCGCCTCGGTGCCGCTCATCCCCGCCAGCGAGGCCGCGCTGCGCGCCAAGTTCCAGCCGCACCTGACCGCCCTGCTTGGCGACGCCAAAACCGCCGGTGCCGCGCGCCGCGCCGCGCTCGCCGCCCTGCCGCTCACCGGTGCCGAAAACGCCAGCGCCAACTTCCAGCTCGCCGTCCGCCACCTCGTCGAAGGCCGGGAACGCAGCGCCGCCGCCCGCGCCCTGCTGAAGTTCCCGCGCCCAAACTGGGACAAGGCCCAGGCCAAGCCAGTCGTTGCGGCCGTGCTCGCCCACGCCAAAACCGTGCCCGCCGGCGACCGCACCAAGCTCGACTACGTCGAGGTCATCGCCGCCGCCAAGGAAATGGCCGCCCTGCTGCCCGAGAGCGAGGCCGCCAAGGCGCTCGAGGACCTGCGCGGCGTCAGCGTCGATGTCTTCATCGTCCGCACCGTGCACGAGCAGCTGCGCTTCGACACCACCCGCATCGAGGTCAAGGCCGGCAAACCCTTTGAGGTCGTCTTCGAGAACGACGACGTCATGCCGCACAACTTCGTGCTCGTGCCGCCCGGCAAGCACATGGACATCGGCAACGCCGCCATGACGATGACGCCCGACAAGCTCGACAAGCAGGGCCGCGCCTACCTGCCCGCCGCCTTCGAAAAGCAGATCCTCGCCGCCACCAAGCTGCTCGAGCCCGGCCAGAAGGAAACCCTCAAGCTGCGCGCCCCCGCCCAGCCCGGCGAATACGAGTTCGTCTGCACCTTCCCCGGCCACGCCCTCATCATGTGGGGCGTGCTGAGCGTGAAGTGAGGCTTCCCTGCCGCTGACCGTTCCTCTTTGTTATCTCTCCCCACCCACGACCATGAACCGCCGCCATCTCCTCCCCCTGCTCGCCGTCCTGCCCTTTGCCGCCTGCACCCCGCCCGCCGCGGCCGACGCCAAGCCGGGCGCCGGCAAGCACATCGTCCTGCTCGCCGGCGACGAGGAATACCGCAGCGAGGAAGCCCTGCCCGCGCTCGGCCGCATTCTCCAGCGCCAGGGCTTCAAGTGCACGGTCTGCTTCTCGGCCGAGGCCGACGGCACGATCAACCCGGACAAGGGCGACAGCCTGACCACCCCGGAGGCGCTCGACAGCGCCGACGCCATCGTCATGCTGCTGCGCTTCCGTCGCTGGAACGAGGCGACCCTGGCGAAGTTCGACGCCGCCGTGAAGCGCGGCGTGCCGATCGTCGCCCTGCGCACCAGCACCCACGCCTTTGCCGGCATCCCGGCCGACAGCGCCTTCGCCTCCTGGAACTGGAACAAGGACGGCGGCTGGGGCAAAAAAGTGCTCGGCGAGACCTGGGTCAGCCACTGGGGCCGCCACAAGTTTGAAGCGACCCGCGGGGTCGTCGAAACCGCCAACGCCAGCCACGCCATCCTCAAGGGCGTCAAGGATGTCTTCGGCACGACCGATGTCTATGAGGCCGCCCCGCCCGCCGACGCCACCGTGCTGATGCGCGGCCAGGTGCTCGCCGGCATGACGCCCGATTCGCCGCCGCTCGCCACCCGCAAGGCCACCAAGGACAAGGTCGAACAGGGCATCAACGACCCGATGATGCCGATCGCCTGGACGCGCGTCGTGAAGAACGACGCCGGCACGGAAAACAAGGTCTTCTGCACCACCATGGGCGCCGCCACCGACCTCACCAACGAAGGCCTGCGCCGCCTCGTCGTCAACGGCCTCTACTGGGGCCTTGGCCTCGAAGCCCCGGCCCAGCCCGACCTCGCCCTGCCCGAAGGCTACACCCCCACCGCCTACGGCTTCAAAGGCTACCGCAAGGACCTCAAGGTCGCCGACCACCAGCTCGGCCAGTGAGCCGCCCCCTGTAGGCGTGCTGGCCACGACACGGGCTCGGAAATGCGCCGTTCCACGCACCCGTCCCGCCCTTTGGCAAGGGCGCCTACACAGACCCCTGGGCTCGCCGCAGGATACCCATTTGAGATCTGCAATCTGCGATCTGAAATCGCGCAGCCCCCGCCTTCACAAGCTCGGCACTCTCATCCCGGCAGCTTTGGCCAAGGCCGCCTGCCGCTTGTCGAAGGCCAAAAACTCCGAGGCGCCAAGCTCCAGGGCACAGGCGACGTGGAGCACATCCAGGGATCGCGTGCCCAGCTTGGCACTCCAACCCGCGCTGAGGCGCTCGGCCTCCAGCGCGAGCTGGGATGGATCGGGCTCGCGCCGGAGATAGATGCCGGCCGCGAGATCGGCCAGCAACTGCGCGATCGTCCGGTCCACTTCGACCCGGGTCAGCTCCTTGCGGAAAACCCGCAACCGCAGGGCGTTGCGAAACTCCAACTCGTGCAACCAAGTCCACAGCAGCGGCAGATCCTGCTTCCCCATGCGCCCGGTCGCCGCCCGGCTGTTGGCATCCGGGGTCATCAGCGAGATGATGAACCCCGTGTCGGCATAGGCACTCATCGCTCACCCCGCTCCTCGCGCAGTTGCTCGGTCGCCGTCGTCGGCAGCCGCTTGTCGCCCCAGGTCTGCCGCAGCCGGGCGGCGAAATCGGGCCGCGCGGTCTGGACCGCCTCCGAACCCGGGGGCGGCCCCAGGACCGCCACCAACCGCCGTCGATGGGTGATGCGGACCTGATGCCCCTGCTCCACCCAAGCCAGCACGGCCGGGGTGCCATGCCGGAGTTCACGAATGCTGGCCGATTTCATGGTGACACAAAATGTATCACCAAAGCTCCCTCAGCAAGCCCCTTCTTCACCCACTCCCTCAGCGCGCCCGCACGAGCCCACAGGCATGTGGACCACCCCACGCGCCCGGGAAGCCTCGCCAATCTGCGATCTGAAATCGCGCAGCCAGAGCCAGCACGTCCCGGTAGCGGGCCACCCCAGGT
>JAEYYS010000122.1 GCA_023428335.1 Verrucomicrobiota bacterium
CATCGGCGACCTGCTTGAAACCATGGAGCAGACCTCCCTCTGCGCCCTCGGCGGCGGTGTGCCGCTGCCGATCAAGAACGCGCTCGAACACTTTGCCGACGAACTGCGCCCCTACTTCCAAGACTGACACCGCCATGGTCCAGGATCTCTCCACCCTCACTGCCTTCATCGACGGCGAACCCGTGCGTTTCCAGGAAGGCGACACTGTCCTCAAGGTCATCGACGGCCGCCACGGCCGCGGCCACGTGCCAACGTTGTGCGACGCCCCCCAGCTCGAGCCCTATGGCGCCTGCCGCGTCTGCTCGGTCGAGGTCGCCCTGCAGCCCGACGGCCCGCGCCGCGTGGTCGCCTCCTGCCACACGCCGATCAGCGCCGGCATGCACATCTTCACCGAGTCGCCGAAGGTGCGCCGCCTGCGCAAAAACATCGTCGAACTCGTGCTCACCGATCACCCGCTCGACTGCCTCACCTGCGAGGTCAACGGCAACTGCGAACTGCAAACGGTCGCCGCCAAGGTCGGCATCCGCCAGGTGCGCTACCCGGCCGGTGCCAACCACCTCGACCGACCCAAGGATCGCTCGCATCCCTACATGACCAGCGAGCTGTCCAAGTGCATCAACTGCGCCCGCTGCGTGCGCGCCTGCGACGAGGTTCAGGGCCAGCATGTGCTGTCGATGCATGGCCGCGGCTTCGACGCCCGCATCATCAAGGGACTCGACCAGTCCTTCATGGACTCCACCTGCGTCTCCTGCGGCGCCTGCTCCCAGGCCTGCCCGACCTCGGCGATCAGCGATGTCTTTTTCTCGAAGTCGATCGAGGCCACCCAAAAGACCCGCACCGTCTGCACCTACTGCGGCGTCGGCTGCAACCTCAACGTCGCCACCAAGGGCGGCGAGGTGCTCAGCATTCAGGCGCCGACCGATTCCCTGGTGAATCACTCGCACACCTGCCTGAAGGGCCGTTACGCCTTCAAGTTCGTCAGCCATCCCGACCGACTGCGCACCCCGCTGATCCGTCGCGACGGCCAGTTGCAGCCGGCCACCTGGGACGAGGCCTACGAGCACATCGTCACCAACCTGCGCCGCCTCCAGGCCGAGCACGGCGGCGACGCCATCGCCGGCATTTCCTCGGCCCGCTGCACCAACGAGGAAAACTACCTCATGCAGAAGCTGATCCGCGTCGGCTTCGGCACCAACAACATCGACGCCTGCGCCCGCGTCTGCCACAGCCCGACCGCCTGGGGCATGCAGAAGGCCTTCGGCACCGGTGCCGCCACCAATCAGATCGCCGACCTGCAGTTCACCAACTGCATCCTCGTCATCGGCGCCAACCCCACCGAGGGTCACCCGGTCACCGGCTCAAAGATCAAGCAACGCGCCATGAAGGGCGTGCCGCTCATCCTCATCGATCCGCGCGCCATTGAGCTCGCCCCCTACGCCACCCATCACCTGCAGTTGCGGCCCGGCACCAACGTCGCCCTGCTCGACATGTTCGCCTACTACATCTGGCAGGCCGGCCTGGTCGATCAGGACTTCATCCGCAACCGCTGCGAAAACTGGGAGGAGTTCGAGGCCGGCCTGAAGAGCCTCGATCTCGATGAACTCGAAAGCATCCACGGCGTGCCGCGCGACCAGGTCCGCGCCGCCGCCATCGAGTATGCCAAGGCGGAAAACGCCATGGCCTTCCACGGCCTCGGCGTCACCGAGCACAGCCACGGCTCAAAGACCGTGATGACCATTGCCGACATCGCCATGATGACCGGCAACATCGGCCGGCCCGGCGTCGGCGTGAACCCGCTGCGCGGCCAGAACAACGTCCAGGGTGCCGCCGACATGGGCTGCCAGCCGCACCAGGGCGCCGGTTACCTGCCGGTCAACGATCCCGAGGTGCACCGCCGTTACGAGGAGTTTTACGGCGTCCACCTGAGCGACCGCATCGGCTACAAAATCCCGCAGATGTACGAGGCCGCCCTCGCCGGCCAGCTCAAGGCCCTCTGGATCATGGGCGAAGACGTCGTCCAGACCGATCCCAACACCGAGCACGTCAAGGCCGCCCTCAGCGCCCTCGAGTTCGTCGTGGTGCAGGAACTCTTTCTCAACCCCACCTGCGACTACGCCGACGTCATCCTGCCCGCCTCCTCCTTCCTCGAAAAGAGCGGTACCTTCACCAATGGCGAACGCCGCGTCCAGCGCGTCAACGCCGCCATCCCGCCCTTGGCCGGCACCAAGCCCGATGGCGTCATCCTCTGCGAGATCATGCAGCGCCTCGGCCTCGACCAGGCGGATTACACCCCCGATGGCGTGCTCGCCGAGATCGCCCGCATCGTGCCCTTCTTCAAAGGCGCCACCTGGCAGGGCCTCACCGATCAGGGCACGCAGTGGCCCATCCAGGACGGCTGCATCGGCACCGAGATCCTGCACACCAGCGAGTTCAAGCGCGGCCGCGGCAAGTTCCACTTCTTCCGCTTCCTGGAGTCCAAGGAGATCGAGAAACACGGCGGCGAGTTCCCCTTCATCCTCACCACCGGCCGCATCCTCGAGCACTACAACTGCGGCACCATGACCCGCCGCACCGGCAACGCCCGCATCGTCACCGAAGACCTGCTCGCCGTGAATCCCGCCGACGCCCGCAGGAAGGGCATCGCCGATGGCGACCTCGTCCGCGTCTTCTCCGCCCGTGGCGACGTCCGCCTCAAGGCCAAGGTCAGCGACGAAGTCAAACCCGGCATCCTCTACACCACCTTCCACTTCCCGGAAAACCTCGTCAACGTCGTCACCAGCAGCGAGTGCGACGCCGACACCATGTGCCCCGAGTACAAAGTCGTCGCGGTCGATGTGGAAAGGGATGAGGGGTGAGGAAGTTGATGGATGATGGTTGATGGTTGATTGGCTCAGGGAGGGTGGGCACTCTTGCCCGCTTGTTCTGAGGGGGAAGGCTTTGGAACCACGAATGGCACGAAGGGGAAGGGGCGGTGAGCCGAGGCGACGGGACGACGGATCTGAAATCTGAAATTTGAGATCTGAGGGCCTACGGAAGGCACGGAAAGCGCAGAAGGCGGCGGGGAGGTAGGGCGCTCTGTCCCAGGGCGCCGTGCTGGGTACGTCTGTAGGCGGGGGCATCGACCCCGCAGAAGGGAATGTTGAATATCGAACAAGGAATGCTCAACGCTCAAGTCCGGCACCCGGGAACCTTCGTCATTCAAAGTTCCTTGTTGGATATTGGCTATTCCTCAGGATTGAGGCCAATCGAGCACACCGCAGAGGGAGAAACCGCAGAGGTCTGAGGAGGGCCTGTTTCTCTGCGTCCCAACCGATCTCTGCGGTGCAATAAAGGCCTGGGGCTTGGAGGGGAGCGCGGTCACTCTTGACCGCTGCCTCAGAAGGCGGACCGCAGAGGGTGAACCGCAGATGTCGCCGATGAGCGCCGAGGGTTAGAAGGACGAACCGGTTTTAGCCGCAAAGAACGCAAGGATCGCAAAGGCAGGTTCCATCGTGGATGCCGATGACACCTCAGAGAACCCCTGCGGCAGCTATCACACCCGGAAACGGCCAGCACTGGACACCCAGAAAATAAAAAGTCGGAAGGTAGAGGATTGAGCGGCGAACCGACAATCACACGGCATGAAGCCGAATTTCACCTTCCGACACGGAGAGGTTACCCAGAATCCGGCAGAACCGCAAAAGAAATTTGAAGCCCCCCGCTTTTCATGGCCGACCGTTGAAGGGCCTACGGAAGGCACGGAAAGCGCGGAAGGCGGCGGGGAGGTAGGGCGCTCTGTCCCAGGGCGCCGTGCTGGGTACGTCTGTAGGCGGAGGCATCGACCCCGCAGAAGGGAAGATCGAATATCGAACAAGGAATGCTCAACGCCCAAGGGCGGAACGGGGCCCTTCGTCATTCAAAGTTCCTTGTTGGATATTGGATATTCCTCAGG
>JAEYYS010000196.1 GCA_023428335.1 Verrucomicrobiota bacterium
GAGCAGCAGCCAGTCGGGCTCAAGACGGCGCGCCGATTCCTGCAGGGTGGCTAGGGGCGGCTTCAGTGCGGCCGCCTCGCTCAGCCAGGCGAGGGCGCTGGCGGCCGCGGCGCGACCCTCGGGCAGGCACTGCGCGTGGCGCTCGGGGGCCAGGCCCATCCAGCGATGCCGTTCGGCGAGACAGGCCGGATCCGCGCCGCGCCAGAAGCGCACGGCATCACCGGGTCGCAGATGCATCTGCCAACGATGGCCGGCTTCAGGAAACAGACGCTGCCAGTCAGGAGTCATCAGCGGTCAGGATGGAGCGTGGCGCGACAACCGTCGCGGTCAAGCGCCCCTGCCCTCTTATCCCTCATCCCTCATCCCTCATCCCTCATCCCTCATCCCTAGCGCACATCGCGCCAGAGCCAGCGCAGGGCGTCGGGCAGGCTCGGCCCCATGCCGCGGCTGCCGTGGAAGCATTCGTTCCAGTCGACCCGATGGTCGTAGCCCATGTACTTCAGGCTGGCCTGCATCATGCGGTTGGCGAGCGGCCAGTTGCCGAACTTGTTGTCGAGGTCGTTGGTGCCTTCGAGCAGGTACACGCGGATCGGTTTGCGCTCGGTGACGCGCAGCAGGTAGGGATAGGCGTTGCCGCCGCGGATGTCGACGAAGGTGCCGACCCAGCCGAGCACCTTGTGAAACTGGTCGGGGCGCTCCCAGGCGGCGGTGAAGGCGCAGATGCAACCGGAGGACCCGCCGGCGATGGCGCGCGCCTCAGGCTCGGGGCGGAATTGCAGCGCGTAGCGACGGCTCACTTCGGGCAGGATTTCCTCAGTCAGGAAGCGCGCATAGGCATCGCCGAGGCTGTCGTACTCGAAGCTGCGGTTGGCAGCCTTGGCGCCCGGCGGTTGGCCGGCCTTGCGACCCGGATCGATGAAGACACCGATGGTCACCGGCATCTCCTTTTTGTGGATCAGGTTGTCGAAGACGATGCCGGCGCGCATCGGCCCGTTGGGATCGACATGGCGGCTGCCGTCCTGCCAGACCATCAGACAGGCGGCCTCGCCGGCGCGGAGCTGGGCCGGAATGTAGACGGTGACCTCGCGCGTCGTGTCGGGAAAGATCCGGCTCTGCTGCCAGGTGAACTTTTCCAGCCGCCCCTCCGGCACGCCGGGCTGGCGCTGGCTGTCGGCGCTGTACTCGTAGTGCTCGATGTGAACCATGCCGGCGACGCGCGGCATGCCATCGACCTCGATGCGATAGTGAAACCCCTGGAAGTTCGCCATCTCGAGCACGAGCACCTGCAGACCGTCGTCGCCGAGGCGGACCATGTCGCCGAGCAGTTCGCCATTGCCGCGCAGCACGCGCGCAGGCTGCATGTCCATCACAGCCCAGGCGACCGTGGTGCCCTCGATCTTCGCGGCCGGCTTGCCCTGCATGAGGTTCTGCCGGCCAAACCAGCGCACGACGCGGTCATGCAGCGCTTGGGTGGCCGCCGCATCGGCCGGCTCGTGCAGCGCGCGCAGCAGCGATTTCGGGGTCAGCGCAGGCGGCTGCTGCCCGAAGGCGGAAACGGCGAGGCAGAGGGCGGACAGCAGGACGGCGAAGCGCATGACGCCATTCCGAACGCGCCCGCGCGCGCCGGCTTTCGACAAAGTTCCCATGCCGTGATCAGAGCATGCCCGGTTCGTAGCGCGGCGTGGTCGTCGCCGTGCGGTTGCGCAGCACCGGATCGTCGAGCGCGCGGTCCACGGCATCCTGCAGCGCGCCCGAAGCGAGGTCGCGCAGCAGCGGCACCGGCGAACCGCTGCCCGGCACATAGGCCGGGCCCTGGCGATCGCCCTGGAAGATCTCGCTGTGGACAATCTGACCACTCGACGAATCCAGCACGGTCACGCGCACCTTGGCGCGGGCGTAGGGTCGCACGAGCATCTGCAGGTAGAGTTCCTGCACCTCACCGGTGATGACGTAGCGCGAGGTGCCTCGCTGACTCAGCATGCCACGCGCCTCCAGGCCGTAGGCGAAGGCGTTGGTGACCACCTGAGCGACCGGCACACGCGTCTGCACCCGTTCGAGCGGCGTGCCGACCTGCGTGCGCACGGTGCCGAGCAGCAGCGGCTCCACGCCACGCTGGTCGCTGAATTCGCGCACACTGAATTCGGGCGGTCCGGGACGCATCTGTCCGGTCGCGGGCACGTAATCGAGACTGACCTGCGAGGTGGTGGTGCAGGCGGCCACCGGCAGCAGCGCGGCGAGCAGGAGGAAGCGAAGTCGGTTCATGGCGAAGCGCACCGATAATCGCGCTTGCGCGTTGTTCAACAAGCCTTGCTCGGGGCGCCCCCCATAAAAAAAACAACCCTGTCGGATTTGGCGCTCAGGAAAAAAACCCCCAAAACCTGAAGCCAATTCATTTACCCGACAGGGTTGATTTTTGGGTTATATTCTTTTTGTCGCCTCGGAGGCAACAGCAAAACGTCAAAGCGAGGAAAAAACCTTCGCCTGTGGATACGATGTCATCACAGAGACCATTCATCGTCAGTTTTTAAGCCCACCATGAGATCCTGCCTTTGCCTGATTTTTGTGTTTTTCTGCGCCCTGCAACCTGGCACCCTGCGCGCCCAACTCGGCAGTGCCGTGCAGCAGGTGATTGTGGCGCGTGCGCCGGACTGGAACGCCTCGAAGGCAAGGCTGCAGGCCTTTGAGCGCCCGCATCCGTCCGCGCCTTGGCGCCCCGTGTTCGAACGCGAGCTGCCGGTGCTGCTGGGTCGCTCCGGCCTGGCCTGGGGCCGCGGGGTTTTCAGCCCGCCGCGCGGGGCCACGCCAGTGAAGGTGGAGAAGGATCGACGCGCCCCGGCCGGGGTCTTCCAACTCGGCGCCTTGTTCGGCTACGCCAGCCAGCCGCCGACGGGCAGTCGCTGGCCCTACCTGCAGGTCGGCCCCTGGGATGCCTACATCGACGACCCGAACCACCCGCAGTACAACCGCCATGTGCGGGTCGATCCGCGCCAGGTGCCGCCGTGGTTTGAGAAACAGCGCATGCGCCTGGGCGACGCCGCCTACACCTGGATGCTGGAGATCCGCCACAACCAGACGCCGGTGGCGCCGGGTTATGGCAGTGCGATCTTCTTCCATGTGCGCCGCGGGCCGGACGTGCCGACCGCCGGTTGCACGACGATGGCGCGCGCGGATCTGGAGCGGCTCATCCGCTGGCTGCGACCGCAGGCCTCGCCGCATTACGTGCTGCTGCCCGAGGCGGAATACAAACGGCTGCGGCAAGCCTGGCGACTGCCCTGAAGCTGCACCGGCCTGCCGCAATCGCGGCAAGGCCGGGCTTGGTCGTGGTGACCGGCGATGGAGCCGGCTCAGCGCGCGGCCGGCTGCCAGTTCTTGACGAACTCGAGGCAGCGGGTGACGTCGGGCACGCTGTTTTCCCAGTTCGACTCGTACTCGACGTGCAGCGGACCGGGGTAGCCCTGGGCGTGGAACTCGGCGAGGATGGCGGGCACGTTGGAGACACCCTGGCCGTAAGGCACGTCGTGGGCCTTCGGATTGCCGGCCTCGTTGAGGTCCTTGAGGTGGCTGTCGAAGATGCGGCCCTTGAGCAGGCGGATGCATTCGACCGGATCCAATCCCGAGCGCACCCAGTGGCCGGTGTCGGCGCAAACGCCCATGCGCGGATCGCGGTCCTTGAGCAGGCTGAGGACGTACTCCGGATCCCAGAAGCGGTAGGCGCGATCGAGCGGACGCTTCGGATGGTTGTGAATGGCCATGCGGATGTCGAACTCCTTCACCAGCGCCTCGATGGCGTCGAGCGCGTTGACGTCCGGCTCGGTGACCACCACGCCGATGCCCATGCCCTTGCAGAACTCGAAGACCTTGCGGTTCTCGGCCTCGTTGGCGCCGAGCTTGACGACGCCATAGGCGACCGCGGTCAGGCCCTTCTCGGCCAGGCGGGCCTTGACGGTGGCGATGACCTCGGGCGGCGACTCATGATTGAAAAGCACGTCGGGCTGCTCGGCCGAGAGCTTCTGGCGCGGGTAAAATTCAATCGTCTTGCCACCGGCCTGGGCGGTCTTGTCGATCGCCTCAAGCACCGAGAACAGGCGGAAGGTGTAGGCTTGGCAACCCGCGTAGAAGTGACCGACCTTGGCGCTGGCGGGGATTTCAGCGGCCGGCGCGGTGGCGACCAGCAGGGCAAGGAGGCAGAGAAGAGCTTTCATGGATGGGCGGAAGGAACGGCCGCAGGCGCGGCTTCTTACAGCGTGGACGGACTCAGCGTTTGGCGCCGGTGATCTCCTCCTTCAGGCCCGGAGGGCGGGCAAGCAGGGAGGGGCCGGGCGCAGGCGTCGCGTCGGGCGGCAGCACGGGCACTTCGGGCGCAGGCGCGGCGGGCGCGTCCGGCACCGACTTGCCCAAGGAGGGCACGGGCGGTGCTGCCTTCGGGGTCGGGGTCCGCCAGGGCGCGGCGCCGAGGAAGTGGGCGAGCACAGCACCGAGGATCATTGAACCACCGAGAAAAACCGCCGCGCGCAGCCAGAGCGGCACATACTCGTTCTCGGGCAGCAGCACCTCCTCAGGATGAATGGTCGGCGGCGCATCGACGGCGGTCTTGGTCCAGCCGCCGGGGCCACCGGCCTCGACAACGGCGGTGTCGCGAAAGAGCAGTTCGGCAAACCCAATTGTCGGCTGCTCGGCCGGCTCGGTGGGCAGGCCGCTGGTGAGGGCGCCACCGGTCGGCGCGGCGGGTTTGGGGCCGACCGGCACCAGCGGCACGGTGCGCGGACGCACGACCGGTGCTTCCGGAATGACCGCCGGCGCCGGGGCGACGCGGGCGGGGAAAAGGGCGCCAATGCGGGCGAGCAGGGCGGCGCGACTGCCGGCGGGCGCGCCATCGAGGATTTCGGCATCGAGCAGGCGCACCAGAGCCTCGCGCTCGGGCGCGGCGCGGTTGGAACGGGTCCCTGTGCCGATGAGCAGGCGACCGAGGGCCGCCAGCCAAGGGGCGCCCCAATGGCCGGCGGAGGTCGGCGGCAGCAGGAAGGCGGGATCGAGACCGCGACCGGCCAGGGCGGCCAGGGTCGGGTGCGCGCGCAGCCGAATCGTCCACTCCGGCCAATCGTCGAGCCGGGCTTCGAGCAGGGCGGCGGCGCCGGGTCCCGTCTGCGCAACCAGCGGGCAGAGAAAGAGATCGTCGAGGCGCAGTCGGGCCATGTCCAAGCCGGCCGGTTCCAGGGCGGTCAAAGCGGCGTCGACACGACCGAGCAGCAGCTGAATCTCGGCGGGTTCGAGCGTCTGGCGCGTACGCAGGATTGCCGCGAGCGACGGCCCCTCGGCCAGGCCCTCGGCGAGACAGGCCAGGCCATCCGCCTCCGCAACGCGCAGCACCGGCAGCAGCGGCAGCCGGCCATCCTGCAGGGCATGCACGCGGCGGCAGAGTTCGAGCGGGCGGGTGCCGGCGAGACGGGCGGGCGGCAGCGCCTCCATGAGCACGGCGCGGCCCGTGTCGGCCAGTTCCCCGCGCAGCGCATAGGGGTTGGCGGGGTCGAGTCGCTGGCTGAGCGCGCGCACCGCCGGGGCAAGGGCGCGGGCGACGTCCTGCAGAGCGGGCAGTTGCGGGGTCAGCAGGGGCCTCGGGCGCAGCTCGGGGGCGATCTCACCGCCGGGCAATTCGAGTCGGCCGATCTCGCGGCGCAGCACGCGCAGGGCATCGAGCGAACCCGGGCTGGCCGCGCTCAGGCAGGCGGCGAGCAGCGGGGCCAAATCAGCGGCTTGGGCGGTGCCGGCGGAAGTGTGGACGAGTTCCTGGAGAAAACCGCGCAACTGGCGCGCCGCCTTGTCGAAGGCGCTGACCATGGGCCGCGCACTGACCGCTTCGCGGGTGAGCTGGAAATCGCTGACCCGCACCTGCAGTTCACTGGCACCGGTCTGCACAACACGCAGGCTGTCGAGCACGGCGGTGGGCAGGACACCGCCGCGGCCGAGCAGGGCAGCGGCGGCCTTGAGCGCCTCATAGGAAACAGCGGCGGCCATCCAGGCTGGCAGGGCATTCTGGCGCGCCAGATAGGCCTGCAGCGTTTCGCCGTCGACGTGGCTGGTGATGTAATAGGGATTGCCCTCATCGACGCCAAAATCGAGCAGGCGCGCGAGCAGCGGGTGGCCGGACTGACGCAGGCGCCGGCAGGCCTCGTCGTAGGCGGCGCCATCGGTCAGCGGTTCCAGCAGGACGTGGCAGTGGACGAACTCCATGCGCCTCATGTCGAAGGCGAGCACCGCCACCTGGCGGCTGTCGCGGACAAGCTCGACATTGCCCCCGTCCGCGTTCTGGACGATTTGATAATGTCTGAAAAGACTGGGTTCCGGCATGGGCCTGCGTGGGACGGGGGTGAGGGCCAGTGTCCGGCCTCCGGGGCGCTTTTCAAGGGCGGACTCGGCCGAGTTCACCGCCGCCGCGGCTTTTTGCAGCACGAGCAAATGCCATCTTGTTGCCGGCCGCGGCTTCCGCTAGGAATGTCGCCCATGACCCAGTCTCAGCGCGAAGCCCTTTTCGACATCCTCGCCCTCGCCATCCATGCCGACGCCCTCGTCTCGCTGACCGAGGAGGATCTGATCCAGCAGGGCTTTGTCCAGCGCGGCTGGAAACCCGTGCGCGGCCGCGCGGCCTTCATCGAAGAATCCCTGGAACGCGCCCGCGAGGCCGCCGACAGCGACGATGCCATGATGGACTACCTGGCGGAACGCGCCGCCGAATTTGCCGGGGCCACCGCCCAGAAGGAGGCCTGTGCGGCGATCCGCACGGTGCTCGAAGCCGACGGCACGCCGGCCGAGGAACAGGAGTTCTTCCACCTCTTCATCCAGGCCCTGCCACGGGTCGGCTGAGGCGCCCTGCCCTCGCCTGGACGACAGACCTTGCAAGTACTGCCCCGCCTGGCCGCTGGGCGCACGGGGCCGCGCCGCCCCCCTGCCCTGGGTCGCCCCATGAGGGCATGAAAAAGGCCGTCCCCCGCGAGGAGGACGGCCGGGATCGAACAAGCCCGGATCAGCGGGCCGCGACAGCGGCGGTGCGGGCGGCGATGGTGGCCTGATGGGCGGCGCGCAGGCCTTCGAGACCGCGATAGGTCTTGCCGACCTTGGCGCAGAGGCCGCGGCTGACCAGACCCTGCAGCTTTTCGTAGGAGCGCAGGCGGAGCATCTCTTCGCCACCGCTGACCGCATTCTTGAGTTTCAAATTGTCGTAAACCAGTTTGAAGAGGGCGTTGAACTCAAGGGTCTCGCCTCCGGAAAGGACGTTGACGAGCTCGTCGGTCACATGGTCGGGGACGCGGCGGGAGAAACGTGTTTTGCGAGTCGGTGTCGTAGCCATAGAGGCTTGGAGCATAACACCAACCGTGAACTTTGCGACGTTTTTATGCTTCCCGAACGAAGTTTTCCACATTCCCACACTCTCTGGAAAGAAGTGGCCGCGAGCGGCGTTTTCTTTTCACCTTCCCGGGCGAATGTATGCACATGGCATGGTCATTCACGGCGCCGGAGCGGCGATCTTGAAGAGTGCCTTCTTGGTGCGAATGAACAGGGCGCCATCGGCCACGGCCATGCCCGCCGAGATCGGATCCGGCAGAACGTTGCGCTTCAGGATTTCAAAGGTCGCCGCCGCGCGCACGACATGGCTTTCGCCGCGATCGTTGCTGAAATAGAGGCGGTCGCCCGCCGCAATCGGGCCCGGCAGATGCTGGCCGTTGAGGCGATCCTCCCAAACGTCCTCACCGGTGAGCGGACGCGTGCAGGAGACGATGCCACCGCGGGTGACCTGGAAGAGCAGGCCGTTGACCAGCACGGGGCCGGCCTCGCTGGCGTTGCGCTTCTCGCGCGTCCAGAGGATGTGGCTGTCGGTGATGTCGCCCTGCATGCGGTCATCGACGCGCACACCGAGGGTGTGGGCACGCTCGGAGCCGGTGTTGAGGATGAGGACGTTCTCGAACAGCAGCGGCCGGATGGCGGCATTGAAACCGCCATGGCGGATCGTCCACAGCTCGCGGCCGGTGGCCGGGTCGTAACCGAAGGCGGCGCGCGAGCCGATGCTCACCAGCGTCGAACGGCCGGCCAGATCGAAGACGGTCGGCGTGTGGTAGGCCTTGCGCATGTCGCCGCCGCGGGTCGGCTGGCCATTGGCATCGAGGTCGCCGTAATCCGTGGTGCGTTCGGTCTTCCAGACGGTGGCGCCGGTGCGTTTGTCGAGCGCGGTGACAAACTGCGCGTTGATGCCGTCGAAGGTGAGGATGAGCAGGTCGCCATGAACAATCGGCGAACTGCCCGGGCCGCGGTAGTGGCTGACATTGATGTCGCGTCGCTGCCAGACCACACGCGCAGTGGCCGGATCGATCCGGGCGGTGCCGTAGGTGCCGAAGTGGACATAGAGCGCATCGGCCTCCAGCACCGGCGAAGGCGCGGCATAGTTGTTGAGCGGGTTGCCGAGATCCTCGGGCGTGGCGTTTTCAAACAGCGGCAGGTGGTGCACGACCTTGCCGGTGTGGCGATCGATGCCATAGACGAACTGCGTCTTGCCATCCTCGGTGGCGCTGGTGAACCACAGGCGGTCGCCACCGATCACCGGCGTGCTGTGGCCCTCGCCCTCCAGGTCGGTCTTCCAAACGATGTTCTTGCCGGTGGCGGCATCCCATTCCAGCGGCAGTCGCGCGGCCTCGGCGGCCGGCACGATGCCGTCATTCGTCGGCCCGGTGCGATCCGGCCAGAACAGCGGCGTCGTCGCCGGC
>JAEYYS010000225.1 GCA_023428335.1 Verrucomicrobiota bacterium
GGCCTGCACTGCCGGCCGACGGTCCTGCAGCCGGACATGAGCGACGACGAGGTGCGCTATTTGAAGGCCGGGCAGGTCGCCTACACGATTGGGGCCGACAATGCGAACAGCGACACCTTTCAAATCACCCTGCGCGGCAAGATGGCCCACGGCTCGACCCCGCACCGCGGTGTCGACGCCATCGCCACCGCCGCCTCGGCGGTGCAGGCGCTGCAGACCATCCGCAGTCGCATGACCAACACCCAGCGGCCGCTCGTGCTCAGCATCGGCACCATCCAGGGCGGCCAGCGCTCGAACATCGTCGCCGAGGAAGTGGTCATGACCGGCACGGTGCGCACCTACGACGCCGCCCTGCAGGACGAGGTGATCCGGCTCATGCACCGCATCCTCAAGGGAGTCACCGAGGCACACGGTGCCAGCTATGAACTCGACTACCGCAAGGGCTACCCGAGCATCCAGAACAACGCCGAACTGATCGGCGCCACCCTGCCCGCCTTCCGTCGCCTGCTCGGGCCGGAAAACGTGCTGGAAGTCATTCCTGGCATGGGCGGCGAGGACTTCTCCTACTTCGCCCAGCTCAGCCCCGGGTTCTACTTCCGCCTCGGCGTCGCTAATCCGGACAAGGGCATCACTGGCGAGCTGCACACGCCGGCCTTTGACGTCGATGAAACCTGCCTGAAAACCGGCGTCGCCGTGATGGCCGCGGCGGTGTGCGACTTCCTGGCGCGCTGAGTCACCTCAGCGCAACTCGGCGAGCGGCAGGCGACGCAGGCGCAGGCGGTTGAGGCCGCCGACCTTGCTGTCGCCGGCGCAGTAGGCAAGCAGCACGGCGTCGCCATGCAAGTGGATGGCGGTGTAGCAGTACCAGCCGTCGGGATCCGACTCGAGCAGCTTCTTCACTGGCCAGGTGCGACCGCCGTCGCGCGAGAGTGCGGCGACCAGCGGCGTGCGTTTGCCGGCGACAAAGTCGAACTCGCCACCATGATCGTTCCAGAGGCCGAGCAGGCTGCCATCGGGCAGCAATTTCAGGCTGGAGGGCGAGGCGGGCGAGGCCATCGGTCCGGGGGCCACCGCGCTCCAGGTGCGGCCCTGGTCGGTGGAACGGGCTTCATATTGCACGCCCTGGTCAGTGCGAAACCAACTGAACAGGCTGCCGTCGGTGAGTTCCACGACTCCCGGCTCCTGCAGGCCGGTGCGGGTGGCCGGCACCGGCAGGGCCTGCCACTGCGGTGCCTCGCTCCAGGTCGCGCCGGCATCGTCCGAGACGAGCCAGAGCGCGAGCGCGCGGGCGTCGAAGGACTTGCTGGAATCGGGGTCCTCGCCGCGCGCGCGGTGAAAGGCCACCGGCGCCACCAGCCGGCCGCTGCGCAACTGGATGACGCGGTCATTGTTGAGCACGAAGTAGCCCGGCGCGTCGGTCATGCGCACCGGCGCGCTCCAGGTCACGGCCTCGTCGCTGCTGAAGCGCACGTGCGGCCGGCAATCCATCCAGGTGTTCTTGAGCAGGTAAAACAACGCCAGCCGACCATCCTGCAGGCGCAGCAGCGAGACGCTCATGACGTTGGCCCCGCCCTCGTTGTCGAGAACCGTGCGCGGCTCCGGACTCCAGGTGCGACCGCCGTCGCTCGAAGTGCGGGCCACCAACCGTGCGGCGCTGTGGTCGGAGGCACCGCCGTAGAACTGGGTGTGGATGAAAATCAGACGGTCGTCCTTGAGCGTGGCGAAGGCCCCCTCGGAATTGCGCGGAAATTCCTTGGAGGGCTCGACATTGAGCACGACCTCGCCGGGACCCGCGGCGTGCAGGGACAGGGCGACGAAACAGAGCAGGAGCGAGCGCATCGCAGAACTACGCCGCGAGAACGGACTGACTGACAGGCAATCAGGCCAGACCGGCGCGCACCAGCAGGGCCATGGGATCGGGGTCGCGGCCCATGAAATCGCGGAACAGCTTGGCGGGATCCTCGGAGTTGCCGCGGCTGAGAATCTTGTCGCGGAACTCGCGGCCAACCTGGGGATTGAGCACGCCCTCCTTCTGGAAGCGGGTGAAGGCATCGGCATCGAGCACCTCCGCCCACTTGTAGCTGTAGTAGCCGGCGGCGTAACCGACCGGGCTGCTGAACAGATGACCGAAGCGGCGCGCCATGCTCGGGTTCTCCGTCTTCATTGGCATCAGATACTCTCCGAGCAGCTCGCGCGATAGAACGTCGAGATCCGCGTCCTCGTCGCGCGCGTGGTGCATGTGCAGTTCGAGGTCGAGCTTGCCGAAGGAGAGCTGGCGCATCAGGTCGCTGGCGCTGCGGTAGTTGCGCGCAGCCAGCACCTTCTTGAACAGACGCTGCGGAATCGGCTCGCCGGTCTCATGATGGCGGGCAAACAGATCCAGGCTCTCGCGGTCCCAGCAGAAGTTTTCCAGCAGCTGCGAGGGCAACTCGACGAAGTCCCAGTAGACGTTGACGCCGTTGAGCGAGGGCACCTCGACATTGCCGCAGAGCTGATGCAGCAGGTGGCCGAACTCGTGGAAAACCGTGCAGACCTCATCGTGGGTCAGCAGGGCGGGCTTGCCGTCCACCGGCGGCGTCATGTTGCGACAGATGAGGCCGAGGTGCAGGCGGCGGTCGCGCTCGCCCACCGGCGGCAGCCCGCCCTTGAGATAGTTCATCCAGGCGCCGCCGCGCTTG
>JAEYYS010000266.1 GCA_023428335.1 Verrucomicrobiota bacterium
GCTCAGCCTCGGCTTCTCGGCCGTGGCCTGGCGCCTGTACGACCTGCACGTCAAGCGCTCGCCCTGGCTCACCGAACTGGCCGCCAAGAAGTTCCGCGAAGAGCGCAGCCTGCCCGCCCACCGTGGCTCCATCCTCGACCATGGCGGCCGCTACCTCGCCTATGACGAGGAGGTCTTCGAGCTGCGCACCAACCGCGTTCATCTCAACGAACTGCCGACCGTCAAGCCCTGCCTGGCCCGCGTGCGCGGCACCAGCGTGCGCGAGCTGACGCGCGCCATGAGCGACGCCGCCATCCTCGACACCTACCACGAGCATGTCGCCCAGGCGCTCGCCGCCAAGACCGGCCGCAGCCGCGAGGATCTGCTCGCCGTGCTCAAGTCGAGCGAACCCGTGCAGGTGCTGCTGCGCAAGCTCGATGACGAGCAGGCCGCCGACTGGCGTGCCTACCTGACGGCGCTGCACGTCAAGGGTGTCTACATCCTGCCCGCCGTCGAGCGCCAATACCCGGCCCACAACCGCCTCGCCCTCGTCGTCGGCGGCATGGAAGAGGGCAAGGGCGGCGCCTTCGGCATTGAGAAGAGCTGCGAGGAACTGCTGCACGGCACCGCCGGCAGCGTCGTCATCGAACGCGACAAGTTCGGTCGCGAGCTGCCGCTCTACCGCGGCGAAATGAAGGAGCCGGTGCACGGCCGCGACATCCATTTGACCCTCGACCTGCCGATCCAGGATGCGGTCGACGCCATCCTCGCGCGCGCCAGCCAGACCTGGAAACCCGGCAAGATCATGGCCGTTGTCACCGAGGTCACCACCGGCTCGGTCCTGGCGATGAGTTTCCTGCCCGACCATGACCGCAGCCTCGCCTCGAAGCCCGGCGCCACGAGCTGGAAGAACCTCGCCATCTACGAGCCCTACGAACCCGGCTCCACCTTCAAGATCGTCGCCTTCACCGCCGGCCTCGACCTGCGCAAGCTCAACCCCGACGAACGCATCGACTGCCACTGGGGTCACTACACCGACCCGGTGTTCAAGGCCTCGCTCACCGACCTCAAGAAAATGAGCGTCGTGCCGGCGCGCGACGTCTTCACCTACTCGAGCAACGTTGGCACCTACAAGGTCTACAAGAAGGTCGGTCAGACCGCCTTCATCGATTACACCCGCCGCTTCGGCTTCGGCCGCCGCAGCGGCATCGACCTGCCCGGCGAAAGCAACGGCTACTTCAACGAGGGCCGCTGGTCGAACACGACGCACTCGCGCCTGCCCATGGGCTACGAGGTGAAGGTCACACCCCTGCAAATGGCGCTCGCCTACGGCGCGCTCGCCAACGGCGGCCTGCTCATGAAACCGCGTCTGATCGACCGCATCACCGGCGCTGACGGCCGCGTCGAACAGGTCGTCGAACCCGAGGTCGCCGGCCAGGTCTGCAGCGGCCGCACCGCCCAGCTCATGCGCGAGCTGCTCAAGAACGTCGTCGCCAAGGGCACCGGCACGCGCGCCCAGATCGAGGGCATCGAGGTCGCCGGCAAAACCGGCACCTCGCAACGCTACGACCCCGAACTGGTCGTCGGCTACCACAAGGACGGCTCGCCGCGCAAGGGCGGCTACCGCCGCGACCAGTGGATCACCTCCTTCGCCGGCTTCGCGCCCGCCGACGATCCCAAGATCGCCTGCGTGATCGTGGTCGACAATCCCAAGGCCAGCGATCCGGCCGAAATCGGCGGCGGCAAGGTCGCCGCACCGATCTTCGCCGAGATCGTCCGCGAGACGCTCCGGCAGCTCTCCGTCCGCCCGCAACGCCCGCTCGCCCTGCAAGGAGGTGCCCCATGAAACTTCGCGATCTCGTCAAACGCCTCGACAACCCGGTTCTCGCCGGCAGCCCCGACACCGACATCCGCGCGCTCGCCTACGACTCGCGCCAGGCGGGTCCCGGCACCGCCTTCTTCGCCCTGCGCGGCAGCCATGCCGACGGCCATGATTTCATCGCCGCCGCACTCGCCGCCGGCGCCGCCGTCATCGTTGCTGAAACCGCCCCGCCCGCCGACTGCGCCACGCCCTGGGTGCATGTGCGCTGCACGCGCCGCGCCCTGGCCGCCGCCGCCGCCGCCCTGCATGACGACCCGGCGCGCACCCTCGCCCTGGCCGGCATCACCGGCACCAATGGCAAAACCACGACCGCCTTCCTGCTGCACGACCTGCTCAACCGCGGCCAGAAGCGCTGCGGCCTGATCGGCACGGTTGCCTGGGACACGGGCGACGGCCAGCCCGCCCCCGCCACCCACACGACGCCGGAGTCGCTGGAAATCCACGGCCTGTTCGCGCGCATGCGCAACAACGGCCTGCGCGCCTGCGCCATGGAGGTCAGCTCGCACGCGCTCGACCAGGAGCGCGTGCACGGCCTGGAATTCGCGGTCGGTGTCTTCACCAACCTGACCCAGGACCACCTCGACTACCACGGCACGATGGAGAAGTACTTCGCCGCCAAGACCCGGCTGTTCGAAACCATCGCCGGCCAGAAGCGCGGCCAGATGATCCTCAATGGCGACGACCTCTGGGGGCGCAAGCTGATCACCCGCTACGAAGCGACCGGCCGCGTCACCCGCTACGGCTTCGGCAGCGGCCTGGAGTTCCGCGCCAACAACGTCCGCTGCGACCCGACCGGCACGACCTACGAACTCGAAGCGCTCGGCCGCGCCTTCCTGGTGCGCCTGCCGCTGATCGGCGACTTCAACGTCTACAACTCGCTCGCCGCCCTCGCCGCCGGGCACGCCATGGGCCTCAACCTGCGCGAGAGCATCGCCCACCTGAAAACCGCACCGCAGGTGCCGGGCCGCCTCGAGCGCGTCACCGAGCAGTTGCGCTTCCAGGTCTACGTCGACTACGCTCACACGCCCGACGCCCTCGACAATGCCCTGCGCACCCTGCGCGCCCTGCGTCCGAACCGCATCATCACCATCTTCGGCTGCGGTGGCGATCGCGACCGCGGCAAGCGCGCGAAAATGGCGGCTGCCGCCGAGACCGGCAGCGACATCTGCGTGCTCACTTCCGACAACCCGCGCTTTGAAGATCCACAGGCCATCCTCACCGAGGCCGCCAAGGGTTTCCGCCGGCCGAACAATCACCTGCAGGTGCTCAACCGGCGCGAGGCCATCCGCATCGCCCTCGAGAACACCCGCCCCGGCGACATCGTCCTGGTGGCCGGCAAGGGCCACGAGGACTACCAGGACGTTCAGGGCAAAAAACTGCCCTTCGATGACCGCCGCGTCGTCCGCCAGACCCTGATTGAAATCGCCGGCCAGCGCGATGCCGACAACGCCGCACGCGAAGCCGCCGAAGCCCCGCCGCCGCCACCGCGCCGACCACGCAGCGACTGACCCATGAAAGCCATCCCGCTCGACACCCTGCTCAGCTTCACGGACGCTCACGTCCGTCAGGCGGCGGCGTGCGCGGTGACGCGGGTGCTGACCGACTCGCGCAAGGCCGGGCCGGGCGATGTCTTCGTGGCGCTGCGCGGCGAGCGCTTCGACGCCCACGACTTTGTGCCCCAGGTCGCCGCCGCCGGTGCCGCGGCGGTGGTCGTCGCCGAAGTCCGTGCCGACTGGCAACTGCCCGCGGGCTGCGCCGTCATCGAGGTGAGCGACACGCTGGCCGCCCTGCAGGATCTCGCCCGCGGCTACCGCGCCTGGCATCAGCCGCTGGTTGTCGGCCTCACCGGCAGCAACGGCAAAACCAGCACCAAGGATCTCGCCGCCGCCATTCTCAGCCGTCGCTTCCAGACCCGCGCCACGCTGGGCAACCTCAACAACCACATCGGCGTGCCGCTCACCCTGCTCGCACTCGAGGAGGGCGACGAGTGCGCCATCGTTGAGATGGGCATGAATCACGCCGGCGAGATCAAGACCCTCGTCGACATCGCCCAGCCCGATGCCGCCGTGCTCACCAACGTCGGCATGGCCCACATCGAGCACCTCGGCAGCCGCGACGCCATCGCCTGGGAAAAGGCCACCCTGCCTGCCAACGTGCCCGCGGACGGCGTCGTCATCCTGCCGGCCGGCGACGCTTACACGCCGCTCATCGCCCGCCACTGCCAGGCCCAGGTGCTCACCGCCGGGCTCGGCAGCGGCGATGTGCGCGCCTTCGACCTGAGCGCCACCGACGAGGGAACGCGCTTCCAACTCGATTTCGCCGGCGAAACCGTCGACACCTTTCTGCCGGTGCTCGGCGAGCACATGGTTGGCAATGCCGCGCTCGCCGCCGCGCTCGGCTGGTCGCTCGGTGTTGCCCCGGCCGACATCGCTGCGGCCCTGGCATCGGCGCGCCTCTGCGCCGGCCGCATGCAGGTCTTCCAATCGGCTGGCGTGCGCTTCATCAACGACAGCTACAACGCCAATCCCGACTCCGTCATCGCCGCCCTGCGCACCCTGGCCTCCGGCAGCGCGCGCGCCCGCTACGCTGTGCTCGGCCGCATGGGTGAACTTGGCGCCATCGCCGAGGTCGAGCA
>JAEYYS010000358.1 GCA_023428335.1 Verrucomicrobiota bacterium
CCTCAGCCCAGGCCCAGCAGGCCGCCGAGGCCAGCCGGCAGGCGTCCGAACAGCTGCAGGCCCTGGCCCGCCAGGCCACCCAGGATCCCGGCACACCGCCGCCCGGCCTGGAGGCCGCCGCGGCCACCGCCGCCCGCGCCGGCGAGCAGAGCGAAGCCCTCGCACGCCAGTTCGCCGAGGCCAGCCTCGAAGCACGCACGGCCCTGGCCGGCCTAACCCCGCAGGTCAGCGACATGATGAAGGCGGTCGCCGAAGACGTCCGCGAGAGCCAGCAGCAGACCCAGGCTGCCGCCAAGCAGGCCGAAGCCGGTGAGCCGGTGGCTGAAGTCGCCGAGACCGCAAGCGATCTGCAGTCGGAAGCCGCCGAGCAGGCCGGACAGATGGCCTCGCTGCAGGCCGCCCTGCGTCAGGAAGCGAATGCCGCCGACCTGCAGCAGCAGGCGCAGCGGCAAATGGCGCGCACCGCCGACGTCGCCCTGGCCCAGATGCAGCAGCAGGCGCCGCAGATCGCCCGCAACCTGCGCCAGGCTGCCCAGGCCGCCCAAAGCCAGCCGCAGGCCCAGGCCCTGCAAAACGCGGCCGCCGCCCAGCAGCAAACCGCCCAGGCCCTGCAGCAGCTCGCCGAAAACATGGCCCGCGCCGAGCAGGGCGAGGCCCTGAGCGAGCAGGAACTCGCCGCCATGCAGACCATGGAGCAGGAACTGGGCGTCCAGGAAGCCCTTGAGGAAGCCTACCAGCGCGCCCAGCAACTCGCCGAAATGGCCCAGGACGCCAGCCAGAACCCCGCTGCCGTGCTCGCCGAACTGGAGAAGGAGCTGCCACGCAATCCGGCCATGCAAAAGGCTCTGGCCGAGGTTGCCAAACAAACCGCCCAGGGCAGCGAACAGGCGGTTGCCGACGAGGCTGCCCAACCCAGCAACCTCGGGCTTGCCACCGAGCAGGCCGCCCACGACCTGGCCCGCGTGGCCCGCCACGCCGGCCGACTCGGCATGGAGGCGACCGCGCGCCAGGCCGCCTCGGCCAGTGCCGACCTGCAGAAACAGGCCCAGGCCGCCAAGGGCAGTGCCACCCAGCCTGGACAGCAGCCGGTGGGTCCGCAGGCCCAGACCGCCGCCAGCGAAGCCGCTCAGGCCGTGGAAACCGCCGCCTCCGCCCTGCCGCCCGCCTTTGCACCCAATCCCTTCCAGCAGGTGCAGGCCGCCCTGCTGGCTCAGGCCCTCGACCAGCTCGACCAGACCCTGCACCCCATGCAGGGCAATCAGCAGCAGCAGGGAGGGCAGCAGCAACAGCAGGGCGGCAGCCAGCAGCAGGCCCAGCAGAACCTGGCCGACGCCCAACAGAGCCAGCAGCAGGCCATGGCCAACCAGCGCAATCAGGGGCAGACCCCGGGCTCGCAGCAACCGGGCCAGCAGAACGCCCAAACCCCGCCGCCGCAGGGCCAGAATCCGCCGTCCCAAGCCAGTTCCGAAGGGGGCAACCTCTCCCAGCAGGTCAGCGAAGGCGAAATCGGCGGTCCACTGATCCTGGTTGATGGCGACTGGGGGCGGCTGCCCGGCAAAATGGCGGCGGATTTGAGTGAGGCCACCCGCTCGGAGGCAGCTCCGGAATACCGGGCAGCCATCGAAAGCTACTACAAGGCCATCGCCACCAAAGCCCGAAAATGAGGCCAAAGCCCTGTTCGGAACGTAGCCTGAAAGGCCAATGGCCCCGACAGGAAAAGCCTCTAGCCGGCAAAAAGTGCTTTGCAGGGCCTGCCTGGAACGGTTAAATTTGATTGAGTATTTTTATCTTGCCGCCCCCTCCACGCTTTATGAAACCCCACCGCGTTCTCCTCGCCGCTTGTCTCCTGGCCGTTCCGGCCGTGGCCAAGTGGAACCGCATGCCGAGCCTCGACAAGAAGCCGACACCGATCAACACCGTGTTCAGCGGCACCACCCTGCTGGAGTCGAGCCGCATCGGTCAAGCCGGCTTCCTCGTGCTCGCCGACCCGCTCAAGCCCGTGACCCTCGTCGCCGGCAAGAGCAGCGCCACCCTGCGCCTGGCCAAACCCTCGGTGATCCAGGACATCTCCTTCGTCTCCGACGGCCTTGAAGGCAAGGTCGCCGTCTCGCTCAGCGCCGACGGCAAGGCCTGGAATCAGGTCGACAGCGATGTCTTTCAGCCGGCGGATCGCTTGGTCAAGATGACCGCCGGCGCCGCCCAGGGCCGCTACCTCAAGCTGGAGTTCGACCTCACCCGCGGCGGCGTCCTGCGCAGCTTCCAGGTGCTTGGTACCGACACCGACGCCAACTACACCGTCAACCAGAACGTCGACAACGGCGCCTCGGTCAACTTCGCCACCGGCATCGGCGGCGGCCGCCTGCTCTACCTCAGCCCGGAAAGCTTCGGCGCGCGCGGCGACGCCGTTCGCCTGGGTCGCCTTGAGTTTCCGGAGTCGGACGAAAAATACCGCACCGCTGTCTATGACTTCGGCCAGGTCCGCACCCTCAACGAGTTCGGCTCCGTGCACTCGCCGCGCCCGGTCCGCGTGACGGTCTACGCCTTCGACGAACTGCCCGAGAAGGAAGACTGGCGCGGCCGCCTGGCCTTCGACCCGTCCGTGTTCGACACCGCCGAACCGGTGGCCAGCGTCGAGGACGCCAAGGGCAGCGGCACCGTCACCGTCAAACCCAAGCAGGCCGTCAAGGCCCGTTACGTCGCCATGCGCTGGGAGCCGGACTTCAATCCGCCCGCCTTCTCGGTGACCGGTACTTCCATAACTGGCAGCGGCTCGGTCGGCTACAGCAATGGCGGTCTCAACGTCAACACCAACGGCAACGGCAATGGTGGCACGAACAGCAACGTCAACAACGGCGGCGACCAGAGCAACATCAACGTCGACGGCAACGGCAACGTCAACAACCAGGGCGGCGGCGGCAACGGCGGCGGCGGTGAAGGTGGCAACGGCGAAGGCAACAACAATAACAACGGTGAAGGCGGTGGCGGCGGCAGCGGCCCCTCCGGTCTTAACATGGCCCCAGGCGCCATCAGCGCAACGGGTGCCGGCATCGCCGGCGCACCGGGTGACGGCAACGCGAATGGCAGCACCCCGCCTTCCAATCCGAGCGCACAATAAGGCCATCTCGACAGATCTTAAAAAACGGGCAGGGTTTTCCCCCTGCCCGTTTTTTTTGCCCGCGAAAACCTCACTGCAGGCTATCCAACCACTGCTCGAGTTGCTGGCGAAGCTGGTCCGGCCCCTCCTCGGGAAAGTGTTCCGTCAGCCAGCGCACATCGGCGGCGGCGGCCGCCTTGTCGCCCAGACGCTGATGCAGGCGCGCACGCGTCAGGCGCTCGACCGCCGCCTCGGGATCGATGGCCAGCAGCAGGTTCAGGTAGGGCAGCGATTCACGCGCGGCCGCCTCGTCGTCGAGGGCTGAGCCGAGCAGGTTGCGCAGCATCCGCAGGATGATCGCGCGCTTGCTGGCGGGACGCAGAACCTCCTCGTCGAAGCGACCGCTGTCGGTCAGCTCCAGCGCCGCCTGCTCGACACTGAGCGGGCGACCGCGATCAAAGGCGTCGAGCAACTGCAGTTCACCCTCGGGCCCGTCCCTGTAACCGACCATGAACTGACCTGGCAACGGCAGGCCGTGCACTTCCTTGACGCCGAGACGGGAGGCCAGTTCGACAAACAGCACGGAGAGCGTGATCGGCAGCCCCTCGCGATCGTCGAGCACCTCGTTCATGTAGCTGTTGGACCGGCTCTGGTAGTCGTGCCGGCTGCCATGAAACCCGCCCTGATCAAACAGGTACTCACGGATGCGGGCCACCGCCGCCGCCGTGCCCCGGCGCAGGGCCGGGTCAGGCCGCAGATCCTCGACCATGCGTGCAAAAGCCTGCAGATAGTGCTCAACCTCCACCTCGGCATTGTCATGACGCGCCAGCAGCAGCGCCGCGCGCATGAGATCAACCTGGTCCTCCGGCTTGGCGAGTTCCGCCAGCAGCTCACGGGTGACGCTGCGGCGATGCAACTCCTCTTCCAGATCGCGCAACTCGGCAGCCTGGCGCTCGAGTTCGCTGCGACGCTCGGTCATCAATCGACGACTGGCGATGGGATCCGCGAGCAGGCGCTCCAGCGTCGGATCACGCCCCGCCCGGCCACCGGCGAGATCGTCGAGAGCGCCGCGCAGCCCTGCCGCCAGGGCCTCGGGCAGCGGTTTCTCCGCCAGGTCCGGACCGAGCCGGAAGCGGCGGAACTGGGCGACCGTGTTGCGAAACTTGCACAGCCCCGCACGACCGCCGCGCAGACCGGTGTCCTCCTGGGTGAGCAGCAGCCGGCCGTTGACCCAGCAGCGCAGGCTGCCCTCCTCCACGCGCACCCGCAGATGATTCCACTCGCCCGGCCGGTAAGCCTCCGAGGGCACATCGGCAAGAATGGTCCAGGCATAGACATCACCGCCTTCAAAGCGGGTCAGGCGCAACTTGCCGGCCGAGGGATAAAAGCCGTAATGGCGGTCGCCTCCGTCCGCACAGAAAGCCAGTCCGGCCGCGCCGGACTCGTCATCGAGCTTGACCTCCACTGAAGCCTCGAAGACCGCGGGCGGCAGCTCCGGCTGCCAGAGGCAGAGCGAGCGGCCGCCAAAACCCGCGCCGGGCGTGTCTGCCTGGATGACCCCGGCGCGCTGGGTCCAGCGGGCACCGAACAGGGGCTGCCAGAGCTTGGGATTGAGCACACCGATGGTCAGCCAGCGCTCCATGAGCACCGGATTGGGCGAGGCGATCATGCGCTTGAGTTCATTGACCGGCATGGCGAAACCGAGATTTTCCGTGCGCGCCGACTTGAGGGTGAGGATGCCGAGCACGCGGCCCTCGCGATCCAGCAGCGGCCCGCCGCTGTTGCCCTTTTCGATCGGCAGGGCGAGCCGAATCATCGGGATGCCATCGATCAGGTCGGGATACTCGGAAACGACACCGTCGACGACGCTGAAGGCAAGCCCCTGCGGATTGCCCATGGCAACCACCGGTTGGCCCTGGCGAATGCCGTCGCTGTCGCCGAGCGGCAGTGGTTTCAGCCGGCTGCCGACGCGCAGCAGCGCCAGGTCCCAGTGAGCATCGGTGGCGGTGACTTCGGTCACCTCGTGACGGGCACCGTCAGCGGTCTCCACTTCGAGGCGGCGCGCCTCGCCGATGACATGCAGGTTGGTGGCGATCAAGCCGTCGGCGGCAACGACAAAACCGGTGCCGATGCCATCGAGTCCGTCGCGACCGACCTGCATGATCTTGACCACGGAGGGTTTCACCTCGGCGGCGATCTCCTCGACGGATTTGGCCAGCGATCCGGCAGTCGGCAGCAGTGTCCAGAGCACGAGGGACAGATAAGTTCGCATGGCGGTCATGATTCCTGTGGATACGTTCCGGGCCAAGGTTTTTCTGCCGGCCGACCTGGCGCAATCCGTTTGCCAGTTCGGCGCGGCGCTTTAGCGTGACGGCTTGCACTCTCCCATGCGCATCACCACCCGAGCCTACGCGCGCGCCGGCCTCGTCGGCAATCCCTCGGACGGCTACTACGGCAAAACCATCTCCTTCATCATCCGCAACTTCGGCGCCGAGGTCACGCTCGAGGAGAGCGCCGAACTGCGCATCGAACCGAATGAACGCGATCACTCGGTCTTTGCCAGCATTGAGGATCTGGCGCGCGATGTCCGCCAGTTCGGCTATTACGGCGGCATCCGCCTGCTCAAGGCCAGCGTGAAGCGCTTCTTCGAACACTGCGCCCGCCAGGGCCTGCCCCTGCACGGGCGCAACTTCACCCTGCGCTACGCCAGCAACATCCCCCCCCAGGTCGGCATGGCCGGTTCCAGCGCCATCATCACCGCCTGCTGGCGGGCACTGATGCAATTTTACGGGGTCGAGATCCCCAAGGCCCTGCTGCCCAGCCTGGTGTTGAGCGTCGAGAACGACGAGTTGGGCATCCCGGCCGGCCTGCAGGACCGCGTCATCCAGGCCTACGAGGGCACGGTCTTCATGGACTTCAACCGCGCCGCCCTGGAGAAGCTCGGCCACGGTCTCTACGAGGAACTCAACCCCGCCCTGCTGCCCAAGTTGTATGTCGCCTACACCACCCGGCTGAGCGAGGGCACCGAGGTCTTCCACAACGACATCCGCGGCCGCTGGAACCGCGGCGAACGCGAGGTCGTCAGCGCCATGCACCACTGGGCCGGCCTGGCCCAGCGCGTGCGCGACCTGCTGCTCGCCGGCCGCGGCGACGAAATCGGTCCCCTGCTCAACGAAAACTTCGATCTCCGCCGCCGGCTCTACAAGCTCAGCCCGGGCAACCTCGAAATGGTCGAGGTGGCCCGCGACTGCGGCGCCAGCGCCAAGTTCACCGGCAGCGGCGGCGCCATCGTCGGCACCTACACCGACGAAACCATGTTTGAGCGCCTCCAAACCGCCTTGGAACCGCTGCAGGTCGCGGTCATTCGACCGCAAATCGAGGCGGCGGCTCACGCCTGAGCCGATTCGGCAAGCGACGGCGAACTCTGGCAGCCGTCCGGGGTCACTCGGCCGCCGTTGCCACCGGCACGGGCACCACCAGCACCGCGCAGGGGGCATTCTCCGCCACCCGCTCGGCCGTGCCACCCAGCAAGGCCTGCAGCCAGTTCGTCCGTCCCCGGCTCGCCAGCACAATCAGGCCTGCCTGCAGCCGTGCCGCCGCCCGGCACAGGGCTCGCGCCGGTGTGCCTTCCAGCGACTCAGCAACGCTGTCCTCCAGCGCACCCAGCCGATCCGCCCGCCAGACTTCCAACTCAGCAGCCGCCTGCTCGCGCCGGGCTTCGATCTCGACCTCATGACGCGCGTACTCGCGTTGCCCGGGCAGGGCCATCGCCTCCTGGACATTGACCACGGTCAGGCGCACCGCCAGCACCGCAGCCAGAGCCACCGCCACCGGCACAGCCACCTCCGCCGCCGGCGAATAATCGGTTGCCAGCAACAGAGCCTTCTGCGGCTCGTCCACAGCCGGTTCATCCGCGTCGGCCACCCACACCGGACAACCGGCATGACGCAGCAGGCGCAACACAATGCTGCCCAGCCTTTCACCGTCCAGGCCCGTGGTCCAGCCACGCCGACCCACCAGCAGCAGGGCGGCCTCTGTCGCCGCCACCAACTCCAGCAGGCAGGCACAGGGCCGACCTTCCAGAACGATCGTTTGCGCCGCCCTTCCTGCCGCCATTTCAGCAGCCCACTGCTGCAGCCGGGCCTCGGCCGCCGCGCGCCGCCGCTCCGGGAAGTCGCCCCAGTTCAACACCACCTCCGGATCCTCGGCCACGGGTGCCAGCACGTGCACAAAGCGGATCTGCGCCCCGAAGCTTTGGGCGAGCCGGACGGCGGCACGGCTCGCCCCGGCGCTGCACGGTGAAAAATCCACGGCCACCAGCAAATGCTTGGGCGGGAAGACGACGGCAGGCGGTTGGGAGTCGCGGTTCATTCCGTGGCGTCAGATGACCCCTGAACTAGTCCCAGCGCGCCCGCTTCTCAACCTGCAAAGCCTTCGCCCGGCCAATTTTTCCCGTGCAAGGCGCGGCGCTCCGGCCATTCATGACGGGTGATCCTCGACCTCGTCACCTACGATCCCGGCCAATCGGCCACCACCCCGGAGGCCTTCGCTCATGCAGTTGTCACACGCGTGCAGGCCAGCTGGGACGCCGGTGCCGATCTCGTCCTGCTGCCGGAGTTCCTCTGGCTGGGCCTGGAACCCCTGCTGCCGGGCGCCGACGATTCGTCAGGCCTGCAACGGGTCGCCCAAGTCTTCTGGAGCGATCTGCTGCCGGAGTTGCAACGCACCTTGACCCGCCCGGGCAAGGCGGTCGTCCTGGGTACCTGCCCCGCCCTGCAGCGCGGCGCCCTGCGCAACCGTGCCCCCATCTTCACCGGCGAGACCTGGATCCATCAGGACAAATTGCACCTGACCCCTTGGGAAAAGGCCTTCCGCCCGGGCAACTCCATCCGGCTCTGGTCCTTCGGCGACTGGCGGGTTGCGGTGCTGATCTGCCTTGACATCGAAATCCCGGAGCTCGCCGCCCGCCTGCGTGGGCGCGAGGTCGATCTGATCCTTTGCCCCAGCGCCACCGAGACCGTGCTCGGCGTCGAACGCGTCGACCGCTGCGCCTCGGCCCGGGCCGTCGAACTCGGCTGCCATGTCGGCGTCGCCCACCTCACCGGCCGGGCCGCCTCGGAACTGATCGACGAAAACCTCGGCCGCACGGCTTGGTATGGCCCTTCCCAGCACGTCTTCAGAACCGCACCACGCTGGCAGGAAGGCGGGATCCAGGAGAGCGGCTGCCAGGTACTGCGCGTCGAACTCGATCTCGCAACGCTGCGCCGCATGCGCCGGATGAGTGCGGAAACAAATCCCTCGCACTTTGGCGCAGAAATGGCTGGCATGCAGAGGCGGATTCAGGTGAAATGCCCATGAATCTCATCACCGCCATGCTCTCCGAATTCAAAAAATTCATCCTCAAAGGCAACGTTGTCGACCTCTCCACCGGGGTCATCATCGGCGCCGCCTTCGGCAACATCGTCACCGGCTTCACCAAGGGCATTGTCGACCCGCTCATCAAAAAACTCTCCGGCGGCGGCGATCCCAACATCACCCTGCAGGTCTGGATCTTCGACCTGGGCCTGGTGATCAATGCCCTCATCGGCTTCCTCATCACCGCCGCAGTGATCTTCTTCGTCATCGTCAAACCCGCCAACCGGCTGATGGCGCTCATGCGCAAGGAGGAGGCCGCTGCACCGCCACCCCCGCCTCCCGCCGAGGTGCAGTTGCTCACGGAAATCCGTGACCTGCTGAAGAAGTGAACCTCTTCAGGGCACTTCGAAGACCTTCTGGGTCGTCGGATCCAACGCCAGTGAGCCGCTGCTCAGGCCGGTGACATCCAGTTCCTGGTAGGGCGGGTACGGACTGACCACCCGGCCCGGCTTGTTGGTACGCTTGCCCTTGAGGAAGGCGCCACCACTCGGGGCCGACTCCGACTTCTTCTCGGGCGTCGACGGTGGCGGTGTATCGGCCACCTGCTTGCTTGCCGGCTTGGATTCCTGACGAGATGGCGACTCCGCCGCAGGCTTGGGCGCGGGCTTGGGCGCGGGCTTGGTGGCGGCCGTGCTCGACGGCGGCGCATCAGCCTTCGTTTTCGTGGGCGCCGTCACAGCCGGCGGCTGACTGCGAGTCGGCGGTCGGGCAGCCGGCTGCGACTCACTCCGCGATGGTGCAGGGGGTGCACTGCGCGACTGCGGCGGCGCCTCATAGCGGGGTGCAACTTCCTGACGCGGCGGCGCCTCGTAGCGCTGCGGCGGCTGATAGGCGGGCGGCGGCATGGGCGGCTGAGCCCCGCGCGACGAATAGCCGGACGGTGGCTGATCGAGACTGCGACCCGAACCTGGCGGCGGATAGCCCCCCTGAGGCGGGTACCCCCGCGGCGGGGCATCGCCGTAAAACACGCGCCGGAACATGTCGCCAAACTTGCGACCAAAAGTCGGCAGGAACTCCATCGGACTCACATAGTAAGTGGACGGCGGCGGTGGCGGTGGAGCCGGGGGGCGCGTGGACGGCGGCGGATAGCCGGGCGGCGTCTGGTACTGCGGCGGCGGCACGTAGGTCGGTGCCTGCTGCGCGCGCAGTGTGGCGACGGGCACCAGGGTGGCCAGGCCGGCGACGGCCAGACAGTTCAACACAGGTCGCGTCTTCATGTGATTAAGGTTTCTTAAATTCCAGGGCTTTCAAGACAATTCTTCCACAGCAACCGAGTCGCCGCGTCCTGATTCGGACGCCGGGGGAGGCGATTTTGTTCAGCCTCTGCCCGTGTTTCAGAGACGGGCCAGCCAGGCGCGCCCTAAATGGGTCAGGAGAATCCAGGCCTTGCGCAGCGGATGCAGCCGGCAGCGTTCCAGGAAGACGCGGTAGCGCTGCCGATGCAGCTTTTCGAGAATCTCGCGATACACCTGCGCCATCATGCGCGCCGGCAGCAGGGCGGCGCGATCGGTGGCCGGCAGCACCGCCTCAGCCGCCTCAAAGAGTTCACGCGCGCGCTCGTATTCGAAGTCCATGAGGGCGACGAATCCCGGCCCGGGCCGACCTTCCAGCACCTCCTGCTCGCTGACCCCGAAGCGCTGCAGGTCCTCCAGCGGCAGGTAGATGCGACCACTCTCGCGCGCATCCTGACCGACATCGCGCAGGATGTTGGTCAGTTGCAGCGCGTAACCGAGCTGAACCGCATAGTCGCGCGAGGCCGGCTGCGTACAGCCAAAGATCTCCGCGCTGACCAGACCAACCACCGAGGCCACCTTGTAGCAGTAGCCCAGCAGCTCCTCGTACGTCGCATAGCGCACGCGGCCGAGATCGCTGGCGACGCCATCGATGATTTCGACCAGCCACTCGCGCGGGAAGCCATAGCGCTCGGGCAAAAGCACGGTCTCGGTCAGCACCGGGTCACCCTCGCCGCACCCGTCCATGACCGCACGCCGCCAGCCGTCCAGCCTAACCGCACGTTCGGCAGGGGCCGCACCGGGATCGTCGGCAAGATCGTCGACGACACGACAGAAGGCATAAAAGGTCGTCATGTCACGCCGGCGTGCCGCGGGCAGGCAGGCGAGCGCCAGGGCGAGATTCGACTTCGCCTTGCGGGCGATCTCGGCGGGAGTGGACGCGGGGTCGGACATGGGGTTGGCGGCTGCCGGCCAACAGGCCGTTGACGGGCTGTCTAGAAACGGCCAAAGCGCGTCGCTGGCAAGCCCAATCGCCGCCGGCAAGCGTGGAATTCAAGAACTGTGCCAGCCTGCGATTGCACACAAAAAAAACCACTTGCCGACAGCTTGTTCACCGGTTGTTCACGGGCTTGTTCACGCCCGCATCGAATCTCTTCAAAAAATCCACACCAGCGTGGAACAATCCGCGGCAAAAGTTTCAAAAAGAAGTGAAGATTCTCTTGTGAATCGTGGCGCTTTTGTCATACAGAAAGACAGTTTTCAAAAACAAATGCCGGCGCTGATTCCGCCCTGAATCAGCGCCGTCTTTGTCCCCCTCCCGACAACCGCCCGCAGCCTCAACACCCAGACCATGGAGAACCATCCCGATGAAATTCCTTTCCCTCCACCTGCCAACGGCCAAGGCCACCCTGCTCAGCCTGAATTCACCCTGCTAGAGACCGCCGGCTGGGAGCAGATCTGCGACATTCTGCGCCGCAAGCTCGGCGAGGACAACTTCAGCCGCTGCTTTTCCGGCACGCGAGCCCGCATCGAGGACGGTCAGCGCCTGCTCATCTCGGTGCCGAATCCGATCCATCAACTCTGGATCGAGAGCAACTTCGAGGGCATCCTCAACGACGCCGCCGCCGAAGTGCTCGGCACGGCCGCGCGCATCGAGTTCAGTGTCGCCAGCGAACCGGTCGCCTTCCCGACGACCGGCAAGACGCCCGCCGTCAAGGCCGCCCGCGGCCCGCAGCCGCAGTTCGACCGCGCCTCCCCGCACGTGGCGGTCGCCGAACCCCTGGCGCCGCGCACCCTCGCCGAGGCCGGCCTCAACCCGAAGTACACCTTCGACAGCTTCGTCGTCGGCACCAACTGCAGCTATTCGGCCGCCGTCGCCCGCGCGGTGGCGGAAAAGCCCGGCCGCATCTACAACCCGCTCTTCCTGTACGGCGCCACCGGTCTCGGCAAGACCCACCTCATGCAGGCCATCGGCCAGGAGGTGCTCATGCGCAAAAAGCGCGCGGTCGTGCGCTACGTCACCTCGGAACAGTTCACCAACGAGTTCGTCGAGTCGATCAAGAAGCAGAACTTCGCCCAGTTCCGCCAGAAATACCGCAAGGTCGACGTCCTGCTGATCGACGACGTGCACTTCTTCGGGGGCAAGGACAGCACCCAGGAGGAGTTCTTCCACACCTTCAACGAGCTGTTCAACAACGCCCGCCAGATCGTCCTGGCCAGCGACCGCCCGCCGGCGGAGATGAAGAACCTGGAAAGCCGCCTGGTCTCGCGCTTTGACTGGGGCCTCACCACCCAGATCCAGACTCCGGACCTGGAAACGCGCACCGCCATCCTGCGCCACAAGATGGCCGGCTTCAACGTCACCCTGCCCCCCTGGATCATCGAATTCATCGCCCAGCGCGTGCGCACCAACGTGCGCAAGCTCGAGGGCGCCCTGATGCGCGTCGCCGCCCACGTCTCGCTCGAAGGCAACCTCGAAACCGAGTCCGCCCTGTCCGCCTTCCTGCACGATGTCATCGAGGACGAACCGGCCAAGTCGATCACCGTCGACCGCGTCCAGCGCACGGTGGCGACCCACTACGACCTGCGCGTCAGCGACCTCACCGGGCCGCGCCGCCCCAAAAACATCGCCGAGGCCCGCCAGGTCGCCATGTACCTCACCCGTCAGATGGTGCGCCTGCCCCTGGTCCAGATCGGCGAGGAATTCGGCGGCCGCGACCACGGCACCGTCATCCATGCCTGCAAGGTCGTCTCCCTGCGCATGAGCAAGGCCGACGACTTCCGCGCCATGGTCGACGGCATCAGCGCCCGCCTGCTCGATTCCTGAGCCGGCGGCGCCCCGCCCCCGTCCGCAGTTGACGCCCCGGCCGTTCGGCACTAAGCATCCGCCCCGGCACGCATGTTGCTGCCGGTCTCCAACACACTCCGCACACACAACATGGTCAAAATCGGCATCAATGGTTTCGGGCGCATCGGCCGCCTGGTTTTTCGCGCAATCTGTGATCAGGGCCTCCTGGGCAAGGAGATCGACGTCGTCGCCGTGAACGACCTCGTGCCCGCCGACAACCTGGCCTACCTCGTCAAGTACGACTCCACCCAGGGCCGCGCCCGTGAGGAGGTCTTCTCCAAGAAGTCCAGCCCCGACGTCGCCGAGGACGACATCCTGGTCGTCGACGGCCATGAGATCAAGTGCCTCGCCGTCCGCGAGGGCCCGGCCGCCCTGCCCTGGAAGGAACTCGGCGTCGACATCGTCATCGAGTCGACCGGTCTCTTCACGGAGAAGGAAAAGGCCATGGGCCACATCACCGCCGGCGCCAAGAAGGTCATCATCTCCGCCCCCGGCAAGAATGAGGACATCACCATCGTCATGGGCGTCAACCACGAGAAGTACGACCCGGCCAACCACCACGTCATCTCGAACGCCTCCTGCACGACGAACTGCCTCGCCCCGGTCGTGCACGTCCTGCTCAAGGAAGTCTTCGGCATTGAGGAAGGCCTCATGACCACGGTGCACTCCTACACCGCCACCCAGAAGACCGTCGACGGCCCCTCGAAGAAGGACTGGAAGGGTGGCCGCAGCGCCGCCATCAACATCATCCCGAGCGGCACCGGCGCCGCCAAGGCGGTCGGCCTGGCCATCCCCGAAGTGAAGGGCAAGCTCACCGGCATGTCCTTCCGCGTGCCAACCCCGACTGTCTCGGTCGTCGACCTGACGGTGAAAACCGTCAAGGAAACCAGCTACGCCGAAATCAGCGCCGCGATGAAGAAGGCCAGCGAGACCTACATGAAGGGCATCCTCGCCTGGACCGCCGACGAGGTCGTCAGCAGCAACTTCATCCACGACTCGCACAGCTCGATCTTCGACGCCGGCAGCGGCATCGAACTGAACAGCAAGTTCTTCAAGCTGGTCAGCTGGTACGACAACGAATGGGGCTACTCCAACCGCGTCGTCGACCTGGTCAAGTACATCACCGGCAAGGGCCTGTGATCCCACGGCCGCTGCCTGCAGCGGCCGCCTCAGCTTCGGAAGACCGGGCGGGCGCCAGCCCCCCGGTCTTGTTGAATTTTTGGGCTGGCGCGCCTTCTCAAAGGTCCAGGCCCGCTCCGGGTTCATGCGCTCGCGATCCTCGGCCGTCGGGCCGCCGCCAAACTGGCGCCAGAACATCTCGGCAAAGGGATTCAGTTCCGGCCCGCGCGCCTGCTCATGCAGGTCGGCCTGACCGGCCAGCGACGCCCACCAGGCCTCGTACTCGGCGCGCAGCCCCCGCACCACCTCGGGTTTCTCGGCGGCCAGATCGCGTTCCTGGGCCGGGTCCTCGACCAGATCAAAGAGCTGCCAGCCCGCGGCGGCGGCCGGCTGACCCTTGCGCGCCGGCTGGGCGGCGCTGACCAACTGGTAGCGACTGTTGCGCACGCTGGCGTTGCGCTCCTTGGCGGCGCGATAATCGCTGCCCTTGGGCCAGCGACCGACATGGCTGAACAGGTGGCGGTCCGGCCACGCCGCGCCGGCCTGCTCCAGCAGAGGCAGCAGGCTGCGCCCCTCGGCCTGACGCTCTGCCGCCTCCGGCAGGCTCGCTCCAGCCAGGCCCGCCCAGGTGCGGAAGACATCAATGTGGGCGGTCAGCGCCGTGCAATCGGCCGGCTGCACCCGCCCCGGCCAGCGCCAGAAGGAATTCGCGCGCGTGCCACCCAGCCAGGGCGAGCCCTTGGCGCCGCGCATGCCGGCGTTGAACACCTTGACGCCGGCCGTGCCACCGTTGTCGTTCATGAACACCACCAGGGTGTTCTTGGCGATGCCCCAGTCGTCCAGCCGCGCCAGCAGGCGACCGATGTTCTCGTCGATGTTGTGAATCATGCCAAAGAAGTTCTCGGTGTCGGCACCGAGCCCGCGCCCCTCGTAGAGCGCCCGGTCCTCGGGCCGGGCAATGTAGGGGCCATGCGGCGCATTGGTCGCCAACCAGCAGAGGAAGGGCCCGCGCTCCTTGACTCCCTCGATCCAGCGCGAGGCCTGCTCAAAGAAGACGTCGGTGCAGTAACCCTGGGTCTTCACCAGGCGATCGTTGTGCAGGATGACCGGATCGAAGTAACGGTTGCCCGGGGCGTCGCCGCAGCTGCCCGGATAGCTCTGGCCGATGCCGCCACCGCCGTGGATGAACTGCTCGTCAAAACCCCGCGCCCGCGGACGGAAGTCTTCCTCGTCGCCGAGGTGCCACTTGCCGAACAGGCCGGTGGCATAGCCGGCCGACTTCAGCACCTGGGCGATGGTCACCGCCTTGGGATCGAGTCGCTCACGCTCCAGGATCGTGTGGGTGACGCCGTTGCGGAACTCATGGCGCCCCGTCAGCAGCGCGCTGCGCGTCGGCGCACAGGTCGGGCTGACCATGAAATCGGTGAAACGCAGGCTCTCGGCGCGCAGGCGGTCCAGGTTCGGCGTTTTCAGCACCGGATTGCCGTGGGCCGAAACATCGCCGTAGCCCTGGTCGTCGGTGAGGACGAAGAGGATGTTGGGGCGCGAGCCGGCGAGACTGGCGGCGGCGGCAACCGGGGCGACAAGGAGCAGGCAGGCGAACAGGACACGAAGCATGGCGACGCTGGAAACGCGTGCCCACGCCTGCACCTTCCGCGAAAATCAGGCCAGCAGCGGCGGATGCATCTCAAAACGCGGGATGCGCGCACACACCGGTCGCCCCTGCCCCGTCGTGCCGAAGAACGACCCCGTGGCGGTGCTCTCCGCCTTGATGACGTGGTAGGAGTTGTAGCTGAAGGTCTCGCCCGGCGAGAGCTTGGGGAATTGCCCCACCACGCCATCGCCCTCAACCACCAGAGTGTCGCCCTCGCTGTCGCGCACGATCCACTTGCGACCGAAAATGTTCACCGTCTCCGCCGAGTCGTTGTGGATCGAAACATGGTACAAAAACGGATGCGGCCGGTCCGGCGGCGCGGGCCGGGACGGGTCGTAGTGGACGTCATCCACCGTCACCCGCAATCCTTCCAGCGGCTCAAAGCGCACGTTCATGCCCTATCTTAAGCCGGAAGCCACCGACTGGCAAGCCGTCGCCGGCGATCGGCGAAAGCCCGCCGCCTGTCCCGCGTTACCAGCGCCATGCTCCGCCTGCTCTCCCTCGCCTGCGCCCTTCTGGCTCTGCCGCTCGCCGCCGCCGACCGCCCCAACATCCTGTGGATCACCAGCGAGGACAACAGCCCCTGGCTCGGCTGCTACGGCGAGCCCCTGGCGCAGACCCCCAACCTCGACCGCCTCGCCACGCAGGGCGTGCGCTACCGTCGCGCCTTCGCCAATGCCCCGGTCTGCAGCACGGCACGCACGACCCTGATCACCGGCCTGCAGGCCTGTGCGACCGGCCTGCAGCACCACCGCAGCCGGGTGCCCTATCCCGCCGATCACCTCATGTATCCCGAGCACCTGCGCGCGGCCGGTTACCACTGCACCAACAACAGCAAGGAAGACTACAACTTCGCCGGCAAACGCAAAGTCTGGGACGCCAGCAGCCGCAAGGCCCACTACCGCGACCGCCGGCCCGGCCAGCCCTTCTTCGCCGTCTTCAATCTGACCCACAGCCACGAAAGCCAGGTCGCCCCCAAGCCCGGCAAGACCTCCTTCCGGGGCGCCCCCGAACCCATCCCCCGGCCCCCCACCCATCCCCCCACGCCGGAGCTGCGCCGCGACTGGGCCAATTACCACGACCAGATGACCCTCATGGATGCCGCCGCCGGCGCCCTGCTCGACGAGCTGGAGCGCCTCGGGGAAGCCGACAACACGATCGTCTTTTACTACGGCGATCACGGC
>JAEYYS010000411.1 GCA_023428335.1 Verrucomicrobiota bacterium
GCGGGCAGGTCTGGTGGATGACCCGAAGGACTACCGGTGGAGTGGGTATGGCGAGGCGATGGGCGGCAGCCAGCGGGCGCGGAGAGGCCTGGCGAAGGTGACAGGTAGGCCGGTGGATGGCTGGGAGAGTGCGGGCGGAGCGGTAGCCTACCGCTGCCTGCTGTATTCCAGTGGGGGGGAGATCAAGGACGCGCAGAACCTGAACGTCGTGGAGCGCGGCGTCACCGCCGAGGAGGCGCGGGCGGTCCTACGAGAGAAGGGGAAGCTGTCGACGGCGGAGTTGGTGCGGCTGCGGGTGAGGTATTTCAGCGATGGGTTGGTGCTGGGCAGCCGGGAGTTTGTGGAGGCGGCGTTTGCGGCGAATCGAGGGCAGTTTGGGCCGAAACGACGATCGGGGGCGAGGCGGGTGACGGAGAGTGAGTCGCCGCTGTATGCGATGCGGCGCTTGCGGGTCAATGTCGTGACGTAGCCGGCTGCAGAGGTGGCGTGATCGCGGCATGGCTGTTGCAGGCAACGAGGCCAGGCATCTGCCAGATGGAGGGCGGCCTTCCTCCTTCGCGATATTCGTGGTTAGCCAAGGTTTGGCCTTCGAGGCTTTATCCCCTGCCTTTTTCCCCGCGGCCATCGGCGGCTGCACCCCGTTAAAGCCGCTTTATCTTTGGGCCGGGCCGGCACAAGCTGGGTGGCGATGATTGAAATGTCCCTGCAACTGGCCGGCGGGCTGGGCTTGTTCCTGCTCGGCATGGCGCTGCTGACGGAGGGGTTGCGGGTGATGGCGGGGGAATCGCTGCGGCGGGCGCTGGTGCGCTTCACTGGCACGCCGTTCAAGGCCTTTGCTTCGGGGACGCTGGTGACCCTGCTGGTGCAGTCGTCGAGTGCGACGACGGTGACGGTGATCGGTTTTGTCAGCGCCGGGCTGCTGACGTTTCCGCAGGCGCTGGGGGTCGTGTTCGGTGCCAGCCTGGGCACGACCGGCACGGGCTGGATGGTGGCGCTGCTGGGGCTGAAGGTGAAGCTCGGGCTGTTCGCCCTGCCGGTGGTGGCGCTGGGGGCCTTCCTGAAGTTGTTCGGCCATGGCCAGCGAGCTGCCCTGGGGACGGCTCTGGCCGGCTTTGCCCTGATTTTCCTGGGCATCGATTTCCTGCAGGGCTCGATGCAGGGGTTGGGCGAGTCGATCAAGGTCGCGCACCTGCCGGCGTCGGGGTTTGCCGGCCACCTGCTGGCGCTGGGGGTCGGCATTGGCTTGGCGGTGGTGATGCAGTCGTCGACTGCGGCGATGGTGACGACGCTGACGGCGTTGCACACGGGCACGGTAAACTTTGAGCAGGCGGCGGCGCTGGCGATCGGGGCGGCGATGGGCACGACGGTGACGGGGGTGCTGGCGGCTCTGGGGGGCAGTGTGCCGGCGAAACGCACGGCTTTGGCGCATGTGCTGTTCAACGCGGTGACGGGCGGATTGGCGCTGGGGTTGCTGCCCTGGTACCTGCGCGGCATCGGCCATGCCCAGGCGCACTGGGGGCTGGAGCCGGGGGCGGTCAGTCTGGCCGCCTTCCACACCGGCTTTGTCGCCGTCGGTGTGCTGCTGTTCCTGCCCTGGGTGCGCGGGATTGCCCGCTTGATCGAATTCCTGCTGCGCGACCGCGGGCCGCGCCTGACCCGGCATTTGGATCCGACCCTGCTGCACACGCCGCCGGTGGCCCTGGAGGCGCTGCGGCGCGCGCTGGCGGAGACAGCCTGCCGTCTGTTTGAGGCCCTGCGCGGCTGTCTGGAGGCGCAGCCGGCACCGGAGGCCGCCCGCCAGGAGATCGCCGGCGCGCTGGCCGAGGCGCAGCAGTTCCTGGCCCGCCTCCCGGTGCTGCCGGGAGATGCCGCGGTGTCGCAGGCGCGTCTGGCCGAGATGCACGCGATCGACCACCTGAGCCGCCTGCAGGTGCGCCTGGACCTGTCGGCGGGGGTGCGGGAGCGCTTGGGCGACGAGACCCTGCGCACCGCCCGTCAGCTCGCGGGTGAAATCCTTGGGTTGGCGATCTCGGGTCTGGTGGGCGGCGGACCGACGGCTTGGCTGGCCGAGTTGCAGGCAAAAGCGGCGGCGCTGGCGGAGTTGCGTCGGCATGAGCGGGCGTCGATCCTGCAGGCGACCGCGGAGGGGGAGGGATCGCCGGCGCATTCGCTGGAGCGGCTGGATGCCCTGCACTGGCTGGATCATGCCGGCTACCATGCCTGGCGGATTTGCGTGTACCTGAGCGGCAACGGCGTGCCCCATGAGCCGGTGGCAGCGGAGTCCTGAGGCGGCCTTGGGTGGCGGCGGCCAGGGGCTTCTTTGCCATTTGATAAAGTAAAGCCTTATTGACGCTAAGAAGTGCGGGATGCTTTACTGCCAGACGCCTGCCGCGCTTCCGGTTGCTGCGGCGTGCCCCTGGAGCCGCCATGCATTCGCCCGATCCTCAGCCCGTGTTTGCGCCCAGCAACGTCCTGGCGATGCTGCTGGTGCTGGCGCTGTGGGCTGGCGCCCTGCTGCTGCCGGTGACCGAGCAGGGCAAACCGCTGATGGTGGCGGTCGGTCTCTGGCCGGGGGCGGAGCCCTGGGTGCTGGCGCGCGAGCAGGGCGAACTGGATCCCTCGCGGGTGCGCTTGGTGGAGATCAACTGGACCTCGGCGGCGATGCGGGCGGTGGGCAACCGGGTGGTGGATGCGGCGATTCTTTCGCTCGACGAGGTGATCCTGCAGGTGCGCCAGGGTTATCCCCTGAAGGTGGTCATGGTGACTGACATCTCGCGCGGGGCGGATGTGGTGCTGGTGAAACCCGGCATCCGGTCGGTGACCGACCTGCGCGGCCGGCGGGTGGGCTATGAACCGCGCACGGCGGGGGCCTGGCTGCTCGGGCGCGCGCTGGCCGAAGCGGAGGTGGGTTTGGGCGAGATCCATCCCGTGGTGCTCAATCCGACCGAGACGCAGGAGGCCTTCGACAAGCTGCCGATCGACGCCATTGTTTGTACGGAACCCTGGCCGCTGCGGCTCGACCGGCTTCGGCCCATTTATGATTCCAGCCGGCCCGGTGCGGCGGTGGTGCGTGTGCTGGCGGTGCATGTCGCCGCGCTGACTGAGCATCGCGAAGCGCTGATGCAGCTGGTGCAGACGCATGGGCGTTGGGCGGAGCGGCTGCGCACGGGTGGCGCGGCGCTGGCGCCGGTGCTGCGTCGTGAGGGCGTCAGCGCCGAGGGCTTTCGCGACACCCTGACCAAGATGGACATGCCCGGGTTGGGGCAGAGCCGGCTCTGGCTGCGCGGTCAGGATGATTGGCTGGCCACCCTTTTCCGCGAGCTGCAGGCGAGCCTGCCCGCCGAGACGCCGGCCGCGAGGGCGGTGCAACCCGAGGAGGTTTTTGACGCCTCGCTGCTGGAGGGCCTGCCGTGACGCGCTCCCTCCAGTTCAAAATCTCCTCGGCCCTGTTCCTGGTCGGTGCGGTGCTGATCAGCATCAGCGCCGTGCGCATGACCGGTCGGGCGGTCGAATCGCGGCGCGAGCGCCTGCTGGCCGAGGCCTTTACCGAGGGCTCGCGCCTGTCCGGCATGGCCCAGCACCTGATCCGCCGGCAGGCCGCGCACCTGATCGACCTCAACATCAGCTACACCTCGACCCATCAGGATCTGGTGCTCGGCCTGGTGCTCAACGACCGCGGCAGTGTCAGCCATGCGACCCGCCAGAGTTTGCGCGGCCTGCCGCTGGCGCGCACGCCGCTGGCCTCCGCGCAGGAGCTGGTCGAGACGGCGCGTGTCACCATGGAGGGGCGGGTGATCGAGACGGCGAGCGACCGCACCCTGCTCGCCATCTTTCCCTTTCGCGAGGGCCTGGATGAGCGGCGCGGCTGTGTTGTGCTGGAGTACGACCTGCAGCGGCCGCTTGCCGAGGGCATGGCCGCGGCTTTGCACGCCTCGACGGTGCAGGGGCTGGCCCTGGCCGGCGGCTGCCTGGCCCTCTGGCTGCTGCTGAAGATTGTCATCACCGGCCGGGTCAGTGTCCTGGTCGGCCAGGTCGAGGGCATCTCCCTGGAGCGTGATCCGCTGTCCGGCCTGCCCGGCAGCGACGAGTTGGCGCATGTCTCGCAGGCCATCCGCACCGCCCATGAGAAGTTGCGCCACTCCGAGCTGCGCCTGCGCCAGATCGCCATGGCGATGCGCGATGTTTTCTGGCTGGCGCCGGCCCAGTCGGACAGTGAACCCTTCGTCAATGACGCCTATGTCGAGGTGTTCATGCGCGATCCGGCGCGGCTCTCCGTGCACCGCTGGGATTGGCTGCGCGCGCTCGCGCGCGAGGACCGTCGCCGCTGCCTGGAGGTGCTGCGCAGCCTGCGTGCCGGCGGCGCCACCCAGGAGCTGGAATTGCGCCTCGCCGGCCATGACGGCCAGACGCGCTGGGTGCGCTGCCGCGGCTTCACCGTGCCCGGATCGACTGCGGGTGGCCACGCCGTGGCGGGCATTGTCATGGATGTCAGCGAGCGCAAGATGCTCGAACGCCGCCTGCTCGACACCGCCGAGAACGAGCGCCGGCGCATTGGCATGGACCTGCATGACGACCTCTGCCAGCGGTTGGCGGCCGCACTGATGAAGACCGGTGTGCTGCAGGCGGCGCTCGCCCGCCAGGAGAGCCCGCAGCAGGCCCTGGCCACCGAACTGGCCAGCGATCTCAGCGAGGCGACCGGCATCGCCCGGAGGTTTGCCCGCGGTCTTGCGCCGGTCGGCATTGAGGCGCTCGGCCTGACCGCCGCCCTCAGCGACCTGGGCGATTTCATCACCAGCGGTTTCAAGGTGCCCTGCCGCGTGGAATTTTCCAACGTCGACGCACCGCTGACCGGCGAGACCGCCACCCACATCTTCCGGGTTGCCCAGGAACTCGCCAACAACGCTGCCAAACACAGCCGCTGCACCTGGCTGGAGATCGCCTTCGAAACGACACCGACCGAGGCGCGCCTGGTCGTCAGTCACGACGGCATGCCCTACCGGCCCGGCGAATCGGATGGCAACGGCTCCGGCATGGGCATGCATTTCGTGCGCCAGCGCCTCGATGCCCTTGGCGCCTCGCTCGTTTTCCACCCGCCGACCAGCGCCGAGGATGGCGCCACCGTCTCGGTCGAGTGCTTGGTCCCGCTCTCACCCCCTCCCAACGAAACCTGAAACCCGCAAACGCCATGGAAACCACCGCCACCAAACGCATCGCCGTCGTCGACGACCACACCCTCATGCGCGAGGGCATGAAAATGCTCGTCGAAAACCTCCAGGACCTGTCCTGTGCCTGGACGGCCGGCGACACCTCGGAAGCCCTGCGCCTGCTCGAACAGGATGTGCCCGACGCCATGGTCGTCGACATCACCATGCCGGGACGCAACGGCCTGGAGCTGATCAAGGACATCCGCGCCCTGCATCCGGAATTGCCGGTGCTGGTCGTCTCCATGCATGACGAAACGCTTTATGCCCAGCGTGCGCTCAAGGCCGGCGCCAAGGGCTACGTCATGAAGGACGCACCCCATGGCGATTTTGAAAAGGCCATCCGGCATGTGCTGTCCGGAGGCATCGCCCTCAGCGAAAAGATGTCCGAAACCATCCTGCTCGCCTTCTCCTCCGGCTCGCACCCCGGTCCGGATGGCGCCATCCACGACCTCAGCGACCGTGAGTTCGAGGTCTTCCAGCTCATCGGCGAGGGCCTCAGCACCGGCCAGATTGCCGGTGAGCTCGGCATCAGCCCGAAGACCGTCGATGTGCACAAGCTGAAGATCCGCCAGAAGCTCAAGCTCACCGAGGGCACCTCGCTGACCTCCTTTGCCATTCGCTGGGTCGAACTGCGCAAGCTCGACAGCCGCAAGGCCAACTGAATCGCTTGGCACCCGGGGCGCGTCGATGGCCGGACGCGCCACGCGCCAGGGCCTTTTGCAGAAGCGGTGAATCTATCAGCAAAGAATTCACCTATCAAAACAAGCGATATTTCTTTATTGTATAAAAGGTTTGGCTCATTTTATCGCGACTCCTCTTTAGCTAAGGACAATCCATCGCCCAATAGACGATTTCTTTGCTGGCTGCCCATGATCGGGCAGCAATGAAGGCAAAATACTTTAAATTCAAAAAATCGGCTTGCGGACTCGTCGCGACGCTTGGCTTTATGCTGGTTAGCCAGATGGCCGTATCCCTTCAGGCCCAAGTGACGGGCACTTGGAATGTCAATGCCAACGGCAACTGGAGTGTGGGTGGCAGCTGGAGCGGTAGCATCATTCCCAACGGCATCGGCCACATCGCCAACTTCACCAACAACATTAGCGCTACGCGCACGGTCACCATTGACTCCGGTCTGGCTTCATCGACAGCGACGGTGGGTGTTCTGAACTTTGGCGACTCCGACGGCACCAATTCCTTTACCATCACGGGCGGTACCTTGGTGTTCGACAACGACGGCGCCAACGCTCAGATCAACATGGGCCTGAACGGCAGCAACAACACGATTGCCTCGGCGATGGTGCTGAACAGCCCGCTCGACATCACGATCTCGGACGCCAGCAATAACCAGGGCATGATCCTCAGCGGCATCATCTCCGGGGGGGCGAGCATCCTGCCGGGCACCACGGCCATCACCATCAACGACCCGAGTGCTGATGAGAGTTTGGGCTGGGTGCTGATCAACAACGCCAACACCTTCCAGGGACAGGTGCTGGTGCAGAGCGGCCTGCTTCGCTACGAGGGCAACAACGCCGCCGGCGGCGCGGTCGGCGTCGGCAACGAAACCGTCGTCGCCGGCGGCGCCGTCGATCTGCGCGACCGCGACTTCAACGTCCAGGGCGACAACACCGAGATCTTCCTGATCGAGGGCATGGGGCCGAACGGCCTTGGCGCGCTGCGCAACACCTCTGGCACCGGCACGATCGCTCACCTCGCGCTCACCAGTGATTCCGGTCTGGGCGGTTACAGCCCGGGCATGGTCACTCGTCGCCTGAGCGGCGACGGTTCGACGGAAATCGCCGCCATCGTCGATCTCGGCGGTCACAGCCTGACCAAGCTCGGTTCCAGTGAATGGCGCTTTCACAACGCCGACATCCGCGGTCGCACGGGGGCGGAGATCAACATTTTTGAGGGTGAGATCAAGTTCGAGAACAACGGTGCCCTGCTTGGCGGTGCTCTTGTCGATGGCACGACCTACGGCAACAACCTCGACGGCCTGGTCATCAACGTCACCGCCAATCGCAACACCTACGATGGGGTCGATCCCGCCAACGGCACCCGCACCTCGGATCCCTTCAACCCCAACCGTACCGCCAGCCCGACCTCGGGCAACTCGGTCAACGATCCGCGCCTCTCCTTCGCGACCATCTGGAGTGGCACCAACACCCATGCGGCCAACAGCCATGTCAGCCAGACCTTCGACAACTTCACCGTCAACTTCTCCAACGGCACCTGGCAGCGTGAAGGCAACGGTGAGGCCGGCCGCACCTTCGACCAGATCTTTGGCCCCAACGTCAACCTCAACCTGGTTGCCGGCGGCATCGGCCGCGACAGCCTCGGCTCCGGCAACCTGTTCGACATTCAGGGCGGCTCGGCCAACTACAACAGCACGCTCGGCACCTGGGATTACCCCGGTGCCCTCGAGTTCCAGGGCGTGATCGACAACACCAGCCTGGGCAACAACGGCACCGGCTTCACCGTGCGCGGCTCGCGTGAAATGCGCATCGTTTCCGACAACAGCGCCAGCTTTGACGGTGACATCCTCATCAAGCAGCCGACCAACCGCTGGATCACCAACAGCTTCACCACCAGCGGCACGGCGCCGGCCACGCCCGAGTACACCAACCTCTCGCTCGCCGGCCCGAACGGTCGTCTGGCCGGAGCCGGCACCATCACCCTCACGCGCTGGGGCTCGCTCGCCCTGCTCAACAGCACGACCAATCCCAACTACCCGAGTGCCAACCACAACGACCGCCTCAATGATGGCGGCGTGTTGAACTTCCGCAACGGCTTCCTCAAGCTGCAGACCGACGGTGCCGTCAACAACACCGAAAACCTCGGCAACGTCCAGGCCAACTACGGCAGCAACTACCTCTACCTCGACACCCGCGCCGGCGGCACCTTCAACGGCTCGCTGCAGAGTTTCACTCGCAGCGAAAACGGCATCCTCAAGGTGTACGTCACCAACCCCGCGCAGACCTTCGGTGCCGCGGGTGCCGACAACACCCTGCAGGTCAACAACACGGCCGGCATCACCACGATCGGTGCCGGCGCGCTCGGCAGCACCTCGGCGCCCGTGGTTGTGGGCGCCTTCGGGGCCGTCCTGCCAACGCTCGCCACGCCGACGATCAGCACCTACACCCGCTCGCTGGAAACCGTTCAGGGCTCCTTCATGTTCGCCGGCGGCGGCATGGAGCTGATGACCCTCGACAATGGCCACCTGCGGCCGTTGACCACCGCTGAGTTCGACACGGGCGCGCTGCCCGGTGCCGGCAGCAACTGGCGGATTCAGGGTTACCTCTCCCCCACCGGCGGCAACACGGGTGACAAAAACAACTACGCCTCGCGCCAGATCACGGCCGACACGTCGATCAACTCGCTGACGATCAGCTTCGACGCCACTGCCTCCGCCCAGGCCGTGCCCACCGCCGCCAAGGACTATCTCATCCTGCAAAACGGCACCACCCTGACGATCAATTCAGGTCTGATCAACCTCAACAGCTTCGTTGAGGCCAATTCTGCCAACATGGAGGTCATCATCCGCGGCGGCTCGCTCGACATGGCAGGAAACGTCGCCATCGTCAATTCCAACGCCATCTGGCACGATCTCGACCGCAACACCGCCAACTGGTACGAGGTCATCACCGGCAACAACGCCTTCATGCGTTCCAGCATCGTCAATGCCGACGGCCTGGTGAAGACCGGCCGCAACAACCTTTATCTGGACACCGCCAACGAGATCAGCGGCAACATTTACGTCAGCGAGCAGGGCGGCATCATCGCCCGTCACCCGCAGGCCCTGGGGGCGGGCGGCGCCGGTCGCGAGCTGCAAATCGGCGGCGGCTCGGCCTTCCTGCTCGAGTACGGCACCAACATCACAGGCGTCGATCTCCTGGTCTCCAACACCACGCAGACCAGCGCCACCATCCTGCGCAATGAGGGAGCCACCCACAGCACCTGGGGCGGCGACATCAAGCTCGACGTCGCCGACGCCTACGGCACGTCCGAGTTCCAGAGTTACGCGGTGACCGCCCGCCACAACGGCACCCTCACCGTCAGCGGCAACATCTACACGATCAACAACGCCAACCTCACCGATTCCGATTCCTTCTCCGACCCGCCACTGGTCACCAGCAGCTTTGGCGAAACCTACACCCTCAACC
>JAEYYS010000421.1 GCA_023428335.1 Verrucomicrobiota bacterium
GCACTGAATGCCGTGCAGATCGCCGAGCTGCTCGTCTGAGCCGCCTGACGACGCTTTTGCGAAACTCCGCTTGCGACCGGCAGCCCGGGCGCAAGACTGGCGCCTGCCCGGGCGTTGTCCCGCTTCACGTTCTGATCCCCCCCTTATGAACCGCATCCTTCCCAGCCTTGTCGGCGGCTCGCTTTTCGCAGCGGCCGGTCTCTCCGCCCAAACCGCCGCTCCGGCCGAATGGGGCCAGTTCCGCGGCCCGAACCATGACGGCACCGTGCCCGCCCTGCAGATCAACTGGAAGGGCACCGGCGTGAAGACGCTCTGGAAGGCCGAAGTCTCCAAGGGCTTCAGCTCCTTCGCCGTCGCCGGCGGCAAGGCCTACACCCTCGTCACGGGCGAGCACGACGGCAACGTCGGTGAGATGCTCGTCTGCCTTGATGTGAAGACCGGCAAGGAGCAGTGGTCGAAGCCGCTCACCCTCATCAACAAGTACGACGGCGGCGGCGACGCCGGCACGAACGACAACAAGGGCGGCGACGGCCCGCGCTCGACCCCGGTCGTCGACGGCGGCAAGGTCTACGCGATCGACGCCAACCTCGGCGTGTACTGCTTCGATGCCGCCAGCGGCGACCTCGTCTGGAGCCACGACGTCATGAAGGAAAACGCCGGCGTCCAGATCAAGTGGCAGAACGCCGCCTCGCCGGTGATCGACGGCAACGTGCTCATGATGTGCGGCGGCGGTCCCGGCCAGGCCCTGCTCGGTTTCGACAAGACCACCGGCAAGATCCTGTGGAAGGGCGAGGACGACAAGATGACCCACGCCACCCCGGTGGTCGCCGAACTGCACGGCACCCGCCAGTGCATCTTCTTCACCCAGTCGGGCCTCGTCGCCGTGCTGCCGGAGAGCGGCAAGGTGCTCTGGCGCCAGCCCTACCGTTTCAACGTCTCCACCGCCGCCAGCCCGGTGGTGTTTGAAGACATCGTCTACTGCTCGGCCGGTTACGGCGTTGGTGCCGGTGCCTACCAGATCAGCAAGTCCTGGAAGTCGAAGGAGATCTGGCGCAAGGAGACCGACGAGTACGCCAACCACTGGAGCACGCCGGTGGTGAAGGACGGCCACCTCTACGGCATGTTCAGCTTCAAGAAGTACGGCGAAGGCCCGCTGGCCTGCGTCGACATCCGCACCGGCGAGATGAAGTGGGCCACCCCCGGCTTCGGCCCCGGCCAGGTCATCCTCTCCGGCGACAACGTCATCGCCCTCAGCGACAAGGGTGAACTCGTCGTCGTCGAGGCCAAGCCCGGCAAGTACACCGAGCTGAAGCGCGAGGAAGTGCTCGACGGCAAGGTCTGGAGCTACCCGGTGCTCGCCTACAACCGCCTGTTCGCCCGCAGCACCACCGAGGGTGTCTGCCTGGAATTCCAGTGAGCCGTTGACGGCTTCTCCCACCACCCCGCCCGGCAACGGGCGGGGTTTTTTTGGGACACGCTGCGCCGCGTCCGACGGTTGCCGTAGGCGCCTTTGCCAAAAGGCGGGGGGCGCGCGCGCTGCATGTAGGAGCCGGCAGATGGGGCTGCGCCGTTGGTGCGGCCAGCAGGCTGGCCTCGGGAAAGCGGCAGCAGGCTGCCGCAGTCCAAGGCGCTTCGCGCGCCAAATCATGCGGCGGGCTGGATGCTCTCCGGGTGTCGTAAAACGCTAAAATGGAGAACTCTACAGAATTTGATCCGGCGGCATCCTTAAAAAATGCCTGGCATTTAGTGCCTACAGAATTTGATCCGGCGGCATCCTTAAAAAATGCCTGGCATTTAGTGCGTGGCATTTAGTGCGCGCTCGCTCTGAGTCGAGCGTGCGACCCTCCCCCCGAAGCGAGTGGCCTCCGACACACGCGCGCTCCCTCAGACAGGGTCATCCCGGTGAATCCAAATCGCCGTGGCGGGCGTCCCTTGGGGGATGACGACGCGCCTGACCGCCCTCCTGCTCAGCCTGGTGCTCACCGTTGCCGCGCAGGACGCGCCGACGCTCATCGCCCGCGGTGATGCCCATGATGACGCTTTCCGCACCCAGGAGGCGCTGGCCTGCTACCTGCCGGCGCTGGCGCAGCGACCCAACGACGCCGGATTGCTGGTCAAGATCGCCCGCCAGCATGCGCATCGCATGAACGACCTGGCCAAGCCTGCCGAAAAACTCGCCGAGGGTCGCACGGCCCTCGAGTTCGCCGAGCGCGCGGTGCAGGCCGAACCGGGTCGCGCCGAGGCGCATCTGGCGGTCGCCATCTGCCTGGGCAAGCTGACGCCGCTGCTCGGCACGCGCGAGAAGATCGAGGCCTCGAAGCGTCTCAAGAGCGCCGCCGAGACCGCCGTGAAGCTGGATCCGCGCAGCGATTACGCCTGGCACCTGCTCGGTCGCTGGCACCAAGCGTTGGCCGGCATGAGCGGTCTGGTCAAGGGCATCGTCCGGGTCGTTTACGGCGGTCTGCCGCCGGCCTCGAGCGAGGAGGCCGTGCGCTGCTTTCAGAAAGCCATCGCCCTGCGCCCGGATCGACTCATCCACCCGGTCGAGCTGGGTCGCACCTATGCCCAGATGGGCCGGCGCGACGAGGCGCGTGTCTTCCTTCAGAAGGGCCTGGCCCTGCCGCCGCGGGAAAAGGACGATCCCGAGACCCTGGCGCGCGGGCGCGCCGCCTTGAAGGCGCTGGAGTGAGCCGCCCACCTGGCCGCTTGCCACCCGGGGGGTTTCCGCCATAGTGCCGACCCTCTCATGTCCGCGCCCGTCCCCAC
>JAEYYS010000493.1 GCA_023428335.1 Verrucomicrobiota bacterium
GTGGGAGACGGTGACGCCCGGCGTGTCGTCGATGTGGATGGGCAGCGCACCCAACTCCGCCTTCGCGTCGATCAGCCGGCACCACTCCTCGTCGGTCAGGTCCCCCTGCGCCTGACGATCGGCCGGAATCCCGGTGTGGGCGGCGAGGTGCCGGCGAGACACATTCTCCGCAGCCATCTCGGTGGAGAAGCCCAGGACGCGGGCGCCGGCACGCGCGGCCGCCAGCATGATGGTGTTGAAGGCCAGCGCCGACTTGCCCATCGAGGGGCGAGCCCCAAGCACGTAGAGGCCGGGCAGCAGGCCGCCCAGCTTCGCGTCGAGATCCGCCAGCCCTGTCGTGACGCCGAGCGGCTGGCCACGGTTCCGCCAGGCACGTTCGGTGGCGGCAAGGGCAGCCTCCACCCCTTCGGCCGATGACAACACCGGGCGCAAGGCGCTGCCGCGGTCGCCCAATTCGAACAGCTGCGATTCGGCTTCCTCGATCAGCACCGCCGCATCCTTGTCCAAACCCGGCCGACCGGCGGTCTCGATCATGTCGAAACCGATCTCGATCAGCTGGCGGCACAGGAAGGCATCGCGGATGGTCCGGCCATAGTCGGCGGCGTTCACCACCGTCACGACGCCGCCGACCAGTTCCGCGAGATAGGCAACCTCGTCCCGGCCGCCATCGCCCTGCCGCTCGAAGACGGATTGCAGCGTGACCGGGTTGGCGGTCTGGCCACGGTCGATCATCGCTGCGATGGCGGCGAAGATGCGCTGGTGGAGAGGGTCGTGGAAATGCTCAGGCCGCAGGAAATCGGCGACCCGTTCGAAGGCGCGGTTGTTCACCAGGATCGCGCCCAACAGCGCCTGCTCTGCATCCTCGTTGCTCGGAACCCTGACTTCCGGCAGGGCGATGGCGTGGCTCACGTCGGTGTGCCCTCCAGGTCGCGGGCCAGGGCATCGAGGCGCTGGAGGATGCCGCGCAGATCGTCCCGGCTGAGTTCCCGCTCTGCGATGGCCTCGCGCAGGTCGGTTGCGATGCCCCGCGCCCGCTCCGCCGGCGGATGACGTGCAACGATCCGGCGGGCGGGCTGTACCGGGAGGCGCGTGATATTGCTGGGCGGGCTCGGCATCGTTCAGGCCCTCGGCATGTGGTCGCGGATGTCGATACCGGTCTGCACGCGCAGAGCCTCTTCGAGCTGGTGGGCATGGCCCGCGAAATGACCGGCGGCGAGTTGTGCCCGTCCCAGCTCGAGGAGGGCATGCCGGTAGGTTTCGCGCATGACGGCCAGTTCGTCCTTCACCACCTCCAGCGCGCGCTCCAGATAGAAGCGCGCCTCCTCTTGCAGCGCCGCGCCCTCAAGCGCCTTCTTCCGGCGGCGGCACTGCTTCGGATCGTCGAGGATGGCCGAAGCCTCGGTTGCGCAAAGCGCAGCCCTGGCCTCGTAGCGCGACAGCAGGAACAGGCGGGATCGACGGTCGGCGAACGCCAGCACCGCATCGGCCGCTTTCGCCGGGCTGGCATTCGGCATGCGGGAACGAAGGTTGGCCAGTTCGGCGGTAACCTCTGGGGTGAAGAGTTGCTCGGACATCATGCGACTCCCGGCAGGCGGCCCTGCCTCCAGCGTGGGCTGATGCATTCGCGGTTGAGGCGCGGGGGCTTTGTCGGCGGCGCGTCGAGCGACTCGAGCATCGGGCCGTAGCCGTAGATGACCAAAGCCAAGCCCACCTCTTCGGCCGTCATCGGGCCGTGCAGGCGCAGAATGCTGTTGATTGCTTTGACCAAGCGAAGCATTGGATCTTCATTCGGCCCGTTGAGGTCGCACCAGACGGGCGCCTGCGGCGGCTTCCACTCGGGCGGAGGCAAAGCCGGATGATCGGCGGTGTGGGGCGTGATCATGCCGCCCCTCCCCCGCCCTGGGCGGCTTCCTGCTGTGCGATCCAGTTGAGGATCGTCGATTTCCGGGCGCAGATGATGGCGCCGATCCTGAACGTCGGGATGCGGCCATCGGCGACGAAATGATAAGCTTGGCGGCGCGTCACCCCCATGAACTTCGCGATGCTGTCGGCGCCCTGGAGGAGGTCGTCGGCGAGTTGCGGCGGGGCGGCGGGAGGAGCGATATGGGCGACCGGTGCCGGGCAGGCCGGGGCGGTCGCGATCATTGTCGCCGTCTTGGCGGAGGCGCGGCGCATCAGGCGGCCCTCCCCCACTGCCCGGCGGCGATCATCCGGCGCAGGTCGTTGGCGGCGCTGCGGGCGAACGCGTGGTCGCAATCGCCCTGCTGCGGGACGCCCTGCTCGGTCTGCCACACCACCAGTTTGGCGAGCACGCCAGCCGGGGTGGTCGCCGGGGTGGCGGCGATCTCAGCGCGGACGGCGTCGAGCCTCCACCCCTGCTCGTCCAGTTTGGCGTTCAGGTCGACCATGGCCGGATCGTCTTCCAGCGGCACGCCCTGCGCCCGCAGCTCGGCGGCACGGGCGGTGATCTGATCGTCGAGTGTCTTCGCTTGGGCTTCCACCTCCAGCCAGTGCAGGCAGAGGGCAACGGCCCGGTCGGGAAGCTGGGCCAGCAGGGCGCGGGCTTCCGCCTCGAACGCCGCAGTGGTGGCGTCGAAGGGGGAAACCGCGGGCGCACTGCGCCGGAAGCCGGGGTTGAGGTCTGGTCGTGGTGTGGTATCTTGCTGGGCATTCATGGTTTTCGTCTTTCCATGAAGATTGATGGGTTGCGGTTGAACGCGGCGCATCACGAAGTACCCGACCGTTGCTGCGGTCGGGTACTTTTGTATCTGGCGGCGGCTGGGCAATTTAGCTGTGTGCCAATACTGTCTGCTTCAACAGACGGCTGAAATTCTTCAGGAATTAGACTTTCCAGACGCCGCAGCGTTTCTGCCGTGGGGTTCCAGCTATCCTTGTCAAAATTCCTGAGCACCGTGTCCCGCATACCGGCCAGCAAAGCCAACCGGCTTTTTGGGATCTGGTTCGCGCGGGCAAATGCGCGAATTCGTTCTATGGCTTGGTCGACGCTCATTCTCAGACCATAACGCATTAAAATGCGTTCAGCAATCTATTTCGCAT
>JAEYYS010000100.1 GCA_023428335.1 Verrucomicrobiota bacterium
GCCCAGCCGATGCTGACCAGCCGCGACTCCCTCATCTTCCGCAACATGGACAAGGTCAAGGATCCCTCCGAGAAGGTCGAGCGCATGTTCATGAGCATCATGAACCGCCGCCCCACCCTGCAGGAAAAAGACATCGCCAAGCGTGAACTCAGCTCCTCCGGTGAGGAAGGCTACAGCAACATGATCTGGGCCCTCATCAACACCCGCGAATTCATCTTCGTCCAGTAATCCCCGCAACCTCCCACCCTCCTGATCCCATGAAATCCGAACTTCTCAAACTCGACGAACTCAGCCGCCGCAACTTCATGATGCAGGCTGCCAGCGCCACCCTCGGCGTCTCCCTCCTGCCTGGCCTGTCCGCCAGGATGCAGGCAGCCGAAGGCAAGGTGGTGACCGGCCCCGGCACGCCCGGCTTCGGCAAGGCCAAGCGCGTCATCTATCTCTGGATGAGCGGCGGCATGAGCCACATCGACACCTTCGACCCGAAGACCGGCGACACCAAGGGCTTCAGCGACCCGGTCAAGGCCAAGGCGGAAGGCATCGACTTCCTCGGTGGCTACCTGCCCAAGCTGGCCGAGAACGCCAATAAGCTGAGCATCATCCGCTCGATGACCTCGAAGACCGGCGTGCATGACTCCGGCACCTACATCATGAAGACCGGCTACGAGCCGCGCGGCACGATCGTCCACCCGCTCATGGGCGTCTGGGCCAGCCACTTCCTCGGCCGCATCCAGGGTGTCACCCTGCCCGACAGCGTCGTCGTCAACAGCGGCAGCGCCTACCCGGGCGCCGGCTTCTTCCCGCCCGCCATGGCGCCGATTCCGATCTCGAACCCCGAGGCCGGCCTGCAGAACATCCGCCCGACCACGAGCGATTCGATGTTCAACAAGCGCATCGCACTGATGAACGAGTTCGACGGCGCCTTCCGCAAGCGCTTCGAGACCGAGGCCGTCAAGTCCTACAACGAGTTCTACGACGAGACGATGAAGATCATGAAGAGCGAGGACCTCAAGGCCTTCGACCTCAGCCAGGAATCCGCCGAAACCCGTGAGAAGTACGGCCGCAACTCCTTCGGTCAGGGCTGCCTGCTGGCACGCCGTCTGGTCGAAAGCGGCGTGCGCTTCGTCGAAGTGCGCATGGGCGGCTGGGACCACCACAACACGATCGACACCGCCATGACCAACAATGGCGAGACCCTCGACACCGGCTTCTCCGCCCTGCTCCAGGATCTTGAGGCCAAGGGTCTGCTCGACGACACCCTCGTCGTCCTTGGCTCGGAGTTCGGTCGCACGCCGAACATCAACGAAAACGACGGCCGCGACCACTACCCGCTTGCCTACTCCACCGTCTTCGCCGGCGGCGGCACCAAGCGTGGCTTCACCTACGGTGCGACCAACAAGGACGGCACCCGTCCGGCCGACAAGCAGACCACCCCGCAGGACTTCGTGGCCACGATTGGCCATGCCATGGGCCTGCCGACCGAGGAAGTTGTCATGTCCCCGTCCAACCGCCCCTTCACCGTGGGCGACAAGGGCGTGCCGGTCATCGACATCTTCGCCTGATCGGGCTTGCAAGCCTTCCGACACCCGGCCGCAAGGCCGGGTGTTTTGTTTTGCGGGGGTGCCGGCGGGAAGCTGCTTCGCGGCACGCGGCCAGCCCGATGGGCACGCACGCCATGGCATGCCAAGGCGTGTGGGACCCCACCAAGACACGGGAGGGGTTTTTATCAGGGCGCCAGCCGGCCATCGGCTGCGTGCAGCGTGCCGCCGCGCGCCTCGATCCGCTCGCGCGCCTGCCCGACCGGCACGTGCCGCGGCGTGTCCGCCGCCCGGCCCTGTGGACGCGCCCAGCGCACGCCATTGACCAGCACGCGGCGCACGTCCGGGTGATGGTAGATCGGATACAGCTCGTGACCGGGGCTGAAGTAAAAGACCCGGCCACTGCCACGCGTCCAGGTGGCGCCGCTGCGGAAGACCTCGCCGCCCTGGAACCAGGACAGGAACACGAGTTCGTCCGGCTCCGGAATGCCGAAGGGCTCGCCGTACATCTCCGACTGCTCGATCTCGATGCACGGACCGAGACCGGCGGCGATCGGATGGCCCGGGTTCACCACCCAGACCCGCTCACGCTCACCCGCCTCGCGCCAGCACAGCGCGCAGCTCGTGCCCATCAGACGCTTGAACAGCTTCGACCAGTGTCCGGAATGCAGCACGATCAGGCCCATGCCCGCCAGCACGCGCTGCTGCACCCGTGTCACGGTGTCATCGAGCACGGCCTCATGTGCCGCATGCCCCCACCAGAGCAGCACATCGGTGTCGTCCAACAGCGCCTGCGGCAGGCCCTGCCCGGGTTCGTCGAGGGTCGCCGTGCGCACGCAAAAATCCGCTTCCGACTCGAACGCCTCCGCCAGCGCCCCATGGATGCCGCGCGGGTAAAGGCGGGCAACCTCGGGGTTCTGGCGCTCGTGGACAAACTCGTTCCAAACGGTGACGCGGATCGTGGTGGACATGGTTTGCATTCAAACGCATGCGATGCAGCGATCAAACGGCCATTCAAGGTTCCGTAGCACGGTCTGCCTCGCGAGCCGAAGGCCCGCAAGGAATGACTGGGGACATTCAACCGCTTCTCGCCCCCCTGCCGGGGCGCATGCCTCATCGTGGATGGTGAGGCGGCCCGGTTCCGGTGGTTCCCGGTCGCTCCGCGACCTTCACCACCGGCTAATCTCTTTCGAGCCTCCGGCTCGGAAAATCAGTGCGGCATCGTGCAGCCCGGCCCGACCGTCTGGAAGAAGTCGTGGCCCTTGTCATCGATGAGGATGAAGGCCGGGAAATCCTGGACCTCGATCTTCCAGATGGCTTCCATGCCGAGTTCCGGGAACTCGACGACCTCGACCTTCTTGATGTTCTCCTTGGCCAAGATGGCGGCGGGACCGCCGATGCTGCCGAGGTAAAAACCGCCGTGTTTTTTGCAGGCCTCGGTCACCTGCGGCCCGCGGTTGCCCTTGGCAATCATGACCATGCTGCCACCGCGGCTCTGGAAGAGGTCGACGTAACTGTCCATGCGTCCGGCCGTGGTCGGCCCAAAGCTGCCGCTGGGCAGGCCGGCCGGCGTCTTGGCGGGACCGGCGTAGTACACCGGGTGCTCCTTGAAGTACTCAGGCAGATCAGCACCGGCATCGAGACGCTCCTTGAGCTTGGCGTGGGCGATGTCGCGGGCGACGATGATCGGCCCGCTCAGCAACAGGCGGGTGGTGACCGGATGGCGCGCCAATTCGGCGCGGATTTCGGCCATCGGCCGGTTCAGGTCGATGCGCACCGCGCCGGTGTCCTTGCGATGGCGCAGTTCCTCGGGGATGTACTGAAGCGGCTGCGTCTCCAGCTTTTCGATGAACACGCCGTCGCGGGTGATCTTGCCCTTGGCCTGGCGGTCGGCCGAGCAGGACACGCCGATGCCGATCGGCAGCGAGGCGCCGTGGCGCGGCAGGCGGATGACACGAACATCGAGGGCGAAGTACTTGCCGCCAAACTGGGCGCCAATGCCGCAGGTGCGCGCCGCTTCCAGCATCTGCGCCTCCAGCTCCAAATCGCGGAAGGCGCGACCGTGCTCGTTGCCGGTGGTCGGCAGGCCGTCGTAGTACTTCGTCGAGGCCAGCTTGACGTGCTTCATCGTGTGCTCCGCCGACAGACCGCCGATGACGAAGGTCAGGTGGTAGGGCGGGCAGGCGGCGGTGCCGAGCGTCAGCATCTTCTCGGTCAGGAACTTGACGATGCCCTTGGGGTTCAGCACCGCCCGGGTCTCCTGGTACAGGAAGGCCTTGTTGGCCGACCCCCCGCCCTTGGCGATGAACAGGAACTTGTAGGCGTCGCCGTCCACCGCGTGCAGGTCGAGCTGGGCTGGCAGGTTGGTGCCGGTGTTCTTCTCGTTGAACATGTCGAGCGGCGCATTCTGCGAGTAACGCAGGTTGTTCTCGGTGTAGGCGAGGTACACGCCCTTCGACAGCGCCGCTTCATCGCCGCCACCGGTCCACACCTGCTGGCCCTTCTTGCCGAGCACGATGGCGGTACCGGTGTCCTGGCAGAACGGCAGCAGGCCGGCCGAGGCGACATCGGCGTTTTTCAGCAGGGTGAGCGCCACCATGCGATCGTTCTCGCTGGCCTCCGGGTCGTCGAGGATGGCGGCGACCTGCTTCAGGTGGGCGGGGCGCAGGAAGAAATTGATGTCGTGGAAGGCCTGGTTGGCGAGCAGGGTCAGGGCCTCGGGCTCGACCACCAGCATTTTGCGACCCTCGAACTCGGCCTCACGGACGTGCTCACGGGTGAGCAGGCGGTATTCCGTGTCGTCGGCACCGGTCTCAAAAAGTTCCTGGTAATGAAAAGGCGGGGTGGGCATGGCGTGTGGGAACTTTGAAAAGCATACGCCCGGCGGCAACGGGGAATGGCGGATTTGTCGCACCCGGCGCCCGCGCGGCCGCCGTACCTTCGTTGACAACTCTGCCGCCCGCCCTTTCATTGCCCCATGTCCCACCCCCTCGCCGACTTCCCTTCCAGCCTGACGCCGCCCAGCAACTACATCGTGCCGACCGTCATCGAGACCGAAGGCCGCATGGAGCGCGCCTACGACATCTACTCGCGACTGCTCAAGGACCGCATCATCTTCCTCGGCACCGAGGTGAACGACCAGGTCGCGAACATCATCATCGCCCAGTTGCTGTTCCTGCAGATGCAGGACCCGAAGAAGGACATCCACCTCTACATCAACAGCCCGGGCGGCTCCGTCACCGCCGGCCTGGCGATCTATGACACCATGCAGTTCGTCACCTGCGACGTGAACACCTACTGCATCGGCATCGCCGCCAGCATGGGCGCCGTGCTGCTCGCCGCCGGCACCCAGGGCAAGCGTTTCGCCCTGCCGAACAGCGACATCATGATCCACCAGGTCTCCGGTGGTGCCCGCGGCACCGCCAGCGACGTCGAGCGCACGGTCGACTTCATGTACAAGCTCAAGCGCCGCCTCAACCGCATCCTCGCCCATCACACCGGCAAGAGTCCGGAGACGATCGAGAAGGATGCCGACCGCGACAACTACATGACCGCCGAGGAAGCCGCCGCCTACGGCCTGGTCGACAAGGTGCTGCAGAGCAACAAGGAACTCCAGCCGGCCAACTGATCGCCATGCCGCGCGCCTCCACGGTCACCCTCTGCTCCTTCTGTGGCAAAAGCCATGCGGAGGTGAAGAAGCTCATTGCCGGGCCGGGCGTGTTCATCTGCGACAACTGCATCGGCGTCTGCAAGGGCATCCTCGACCGCGAGGCGGCCCAGGAGGACGAGAGCTTTCAGGGCCTGACCGTGCCCCGCCCCGCCGACATCAGCGCGGTGCTCGACGAGCACGTCATTGGCCAGGCCCAGGCGAAGAAGGTGCTCAGCGTTGCGGTGCACAACCATTACAAGCGCATCCTGCACGCCCAGCAGCAGGTGATCGAGGGCGCCGGCCGGCCGCGGCCGATCGCCGAGGCGGAGGAAGTCGAGCTGGAAAAGAGCAACGTCCTGCTGCTCGGCCCGACCGGCTGCGGCAAGACCCTGCTCGCCAAGACGTTGGCGAAGCTGCTCAACGTGCCGTTCAGCATCGCCGACGCCACCACCCTCACCGAGGCCGGTTACGTCGGCGAGGACGTGGAAAACATCATCCTGCGCCTGCTGCAGGCCGCCGATTACGACATCGCCAAGGCGGAGATCGGCATCGTTTACATCGATGAGATCGACAAGATCGGCCGCACCACCGGCAACGTCAGCATCACCCGCGACGTCTCCGGCGAGGGCGTCCAGCAGGCCCTGCTGAAGATCATCGAGGGCACCATCTGCAACGTGCCACCCCAGGGCGGCCGCAAGCATCCGCAGCAGGAGTACATCCAGGTCAACACGAACAACATCCTGTTCATCTGCGGCGGCGCCTTCGTCGGCCTGGAAGACATCGTCAAACGCCGGCTCGGCCGCCAGACGCTCGGCTTCAGCAACGCCGGCACCGCCACTCGCAGCGAGGAGGAGGAGGACAAAAACGCCCTGCGCCATGTCGAGCCCGAGGATCTGATCGCCTTCGGCCTCATCCCGGAATTCGTCGGCCGCCTGCCCGTGCTCTGCACGCTTGAACCGCTCGCCGAGCAGGAACTCGTGCGCGTGCTGACCGAGCCCAAAAATGCCCTGCTCAAGCAGTATGCCAAGCTCATGCGCATGAATGGCGTCGATCTGACGATCACCAAGGACGGCCTGCTCGCCATGGCGCGCGAGGCGATCAAACGCGGCACCGGCGCCCGCGGCCTGCGCAGCATCTTCGAGCGCATCATGCTCGACGTCATGTACGACGTGCCCAGCCGCACCGACGTGCGCTCGGTGTCGATCAACGAGGCGGTCGTCAAGGGCGAACGCGCCCCCACCCTGCGCAAGCGCGCCGAGCGCAACGCCGCCTGAGATCAAGGCCTGCGCACCGGTTGACAGACCCAGGCGTTTCGCCCTGTTCTTTG
>JAEYYS010000134.1 GCA_023428335.1 Verrucomicrobiota bacterium
GTGATAGACCGCGCGGATGTCGGCCTTGTCGATGCCCATGCCGAAGGCAATGGTGGCGACGATGACGTCGGTGGCGCCGCTCATGAAGGCGTCCTGGGCCTCGTGGCGGTGTTCGTCGGCCAGGCCGGCGTGGTAGGCGCGGGCCTTGACGCCCTGCTTTTGCAGGTGGGTGGCGACCTGTTCCGCCGTGTGCTGGAGCGTGACGTAAACGATGGCCGTCCCCTGCTGTTCCTGCAGGCGGCGGGTCAGGATCGACAGGCGCTCGCGGCCGGTGCAGGGGGTGACGCGGTAGCGCAGGTTTGGCCTCAGGAAGGAGGTCTGGATGTGGTCGGCCGTGTCGATGCCGAAGGCGCGGCGGATGTCATCGGCCACGGCCGGTGTGGCGGTGGCGGTGAGTGCCAGCACCGGGTGGATGCCGAGTTCGCGGGCGACCAGTGCCAGGCGCAGGTATTCCGGTCGGAAGTTGTGGCCCCACTCGGAGATGCAGTGTGCCTCGTCGACGGCCATGAGGGCGATGCGCAGGCGCTTGAGGTGGGCGACGAAGCTTTCTTTGACGAGTCGCTCCGGGGCGATGTAGAGCAGTTTCAGTTCGCCGCTCTGCAACTGGGCGAAGACGCGCTGGGCTTCGGCCGGCGACAGGGAGGAATCGAGACGCGCTGCCGCGATGCCGCGCCGGCGCAGGGACTCGACCTGATCCTTCATCAGGGCGATGAGCGGCGAGATGACGAGAGTGACGCCGTCGAGCAACAGGGCCGGCAGTTGGTAGCAGAGCGATTTGCCGGCGCCGGTGGGAAACAGCGCCAGGGCGCTGCGTCCGGCGAGCAGGGCCTGCATGACCGCCTCCTGGCCCGGCCGGAAATCGGTCAGGCCGAAGCGCGTGCGCAGGGTCTCGTGCAGGTCCATGGCCGTCCTTTCGCACAGGATGCGGGTCCAAGGCAAGCGCGCTCCTGTCCCCGATGCTTCACGCCTTTGCGGCGAACTTCTCTGGCGCTGCGTCGCGGTTGAGCACGCTGAGGTCTTTTGCGTCCGGGGATTGCATGGCGGCGGGGTTTCGGTCAAAGTCGGCGTCCCATGCAAAAACTGCTCTCCGATCTTGCCGCCGGAACCGAACTCACCACCGCCCAGGTGCGCGAGGCGGCCGCCTTTCTCACTGATGAGCATGAGAGCGACGAGACCAAGGCGGCCTTGCTGCGCGCGCTGGCGGACAAGGGCGAGACACCGGGCGAGATCGCGGGTTTCGTCGAGGAGTTTCTGCGCTTGGCGGTCGATCCGGGCCTGGATCGCACCCGGCTGCCGGGGCCGGTGCTGGATGTGGTCGGCACCGGTGGCGACAAGCTGCACCTGTTCAACGTCTCGACCACGGCCATGTTCATCCTCGCCGGCGGCGGTGTCTGTGTCACCAAGCACGGCAACCGAGGTGTCACCAGCAAGGCTGGCGGTGCCGACGTGCTGGAGGCGCTGGGTGTTCGCATTGATCTGCCGGTCGAGCGCGTGGCGCGCGGCATGGAGACGAACGGCCTCGGTTTCTTTTTTGCGCCGCTCTACCATCCCGCCTTCAAGGCGGTGGCCGGGGCGCGTCGCCTGCTCGCCGCCGAGGGGCGCCGCTCCATCTTCAACCTGCTCGGCCCGCTGCTCAATCCGGCGCGGCCCGAGCACCAGCTCATCGGCGTCTTTGATCCGTCGCTGACCCGCGCCTTCGGCGAGATCCTGCGCGTGCTCGGCCGCAAGCGCGCCTGGGTGGTGCACGGCACAGCGAATGCGAGCGGCATGGACGAGCTGTCGACACTGGGCCGCAACAGCATCTGTGAGGTGCGCGACGGTGCGCTGGCGGAATTTGAGGTGGATCCGGCGACGCTTGGCTTTGCGCCGGCGGCCTTGGCGGATTTGACCGGCGGCGACGCCGCTGAAAACGCCGCGCTGGTCGAGGGCATTCTGGCGGGCACGGTGCAGGGGGCCAAGCGCGACATTGCCGTGCTCAACGCCGCCGCGGGTTTTGTCATCACCGGCTTGGCCGAGGATCTGGCCGGCGGCTGCGCCCTGGCGCAGTCGGTGCTCGACCGCGGCGCCGCCCACGCCAAGATGCGCGCCCTGCGAGACTGGTGCTGAGGGGATGGAGAGCGTTGAGTTTGAGTGTTGGGTGCCGTCCGCTTGAGAATTGCTTGAGCGGTGTGGCCTGCCCGCGTATCTGCAGCACCGTCCCATGACCGACCTTTTGCGCCACCCCCTCTGGCAAGCCGACTCGCTGGGCACGCCGCTGCCGGACGATGCGTTCGGCGTCAGCGTGTCGCTGCCGCTGTGGCGGCATGTCATCGGCTATGAGGAGAAGGACCCCGAGGTCGTGGCGAAGTTCCGCTCGGGTTATCCGCGCTTCTGCTGTCCGCCGGCGATCGGTCGCCTGTTCGAGGCTGCGGAACGGCAGTTGGCCGGCCCGGGCGAGCGCTGCCTGGTGTTTCCGCGCCTGAGCCATGCGCAACGCTGCCTGGAGTTCATCGGGCGCGGGGGTTTTGCCGGTCGCGCGCTGGCCTGGCAGGAGCTTGGGGTCGCCGTGTTTCCCGCCGACGCCCATGATGTGGCCCGGCGTTTCTGGCGTTTTTGCGGCGAGGTGGTTAGCACGCGGCAGGCGGCGCATGCGCTTGGCGAGTTGGTGGACGAAGCGACGCCAGAACAGGGGCATGTCGCCAACCAAGCGATCCGCCAGCGCCTGGCCGACCTGTCCGGCCAGCCGGGCGAGGACGTTTTTCTTTTCCCCTCCGGCATGGCGGCCAACTACGCGGTGCATCGCATGCTGACGACCGTCTTTCCCGGGCGGAAGACCGTGCAGCTCGATTTTCCGTATGTCGACGTGCTCAAGCTGCAGCAGATGTTCGGCAGCGGCGCGCATTTCCTGCCGCTCGTGCGCGACAGCGAGTACGACGACCTGCGTATCCTGCTGCAAAACGAGCCGGTGGCCGGCCTGTTCTGCGAGGCGCCGAGCAATCCGCTGCTGCGTTGCGTCGATTTTCCGCGCCTGCTCGACCTGCGCGCCGCGGCGCAGCCGAGGGTGCCGATCATCGTCGACGACACCATTGCCACCGTGGCCCATGCCGATGCTTTCCGTGTCGCGGACGTCGTCACCACCAGCCTGACCAAGGCCTTCTCGGGCGTCGGCGATGTCATGGCCGGCAGTGTCATCCTGAAGGCGGCCTCGCCCCATCACGCCGCCTTCGCCGCCTTCCTGCGCGAGCAGGCCGACCACGAGCTGTGGCGCGGGGATGCGCTGGCGCTCGAGCACAACTCGCGCGACTTCGCCGGGCGAGCCACGCGCATGAGTGACAACGCCCTGGCACTGGCGGCATTCCTTGTTGCGCATCCGCGGGTGGAAAAAGTCTGGCACGCGCGCGAGCAGGGTGGGGCAGGTTACGAATTCATTCGACGCGCGGGCGGCGGTTACGGCTGCCTGTTCTCCTTCCTGCTCAAGGACGCCGCCACGGCCAGTCCGGCGGTCTATGACGCCCTGCGCGTCTGCAAGGGGCCGAGCCTGGGCACCCACTTCACCCTCGTCTGCCCCTACACCCTGCTCGCCCATTACGACGAGCTCGACTGGGCGGAGAGCTGCGGGGTGCCGCGTCACCTGCTGCGGGTGTCTGCCGGTCTGGAGGACACGGCGGATCTCATCGCGCGTTTCGACGAAGCCCTGCGCGCCTGAGTTTTTGCTCCCGCGGCGGGCCGGCAGCCGTTATCTCTGGCTCATGACCGACGTCGTTCTCGCCGCCACCGACCTGCACCGTGCCTACGCCCTCGATGGCGCCACGGTGCCGGCCCTGCGCGGGGTCTCGCTGGAACTGGCGGCCGGCGATTTCGTCGCCGTGACCGGCCCCTCCGGCTGTGGCAAGTCGACTCTGCTGCAGCTCTGTGGTGCCATGGACCGCGCTGATGCCGGCACCCTCCGGCTCGACGGCCGCGACATCGCCGCGCTCAGCGACATCGAACTGACCCGCCTGCGCCGCGACCGCATCGGTTTTGTCTTTCAGTTCTTCAATCTGCTGCCGACGCTGTCGCTGCTGGAAAACATCGCCCTGCCGCTGCTGCTGGCCCGGCGGCCCGAGCCCGAGGCCTTTGCGG
>JAEYYS010000172.1 GCA_023428335.1 Verrucomicrobiota bacterium
CCCCAGCCCTCTCCCCAAGGGGGCGAGGGGGTTTGGCCGTGCGGGGTCTGGAGCACGATGCAGTTGCAGCCAAAAAACCAAAGCGCACCACGCGGCCACCGCCACGACGCTCGGCCTGCTGCCTCCATCCGGCAAGCCGCCGACAACCAAACCACATCATTGCTTCGCCTCACTCCGTCATCCCCTCGCCCCTCCGGGGAGAGGGCTAGGGTGAGGGGAAACCCACTGAAGGCCACGCAGGAGCCACAACAATGATTACCACCCTCCTGGTTGCCAACCGCGGCGAGATCGCCTGCCGCGTGATGCGCACCGCCAAGGCCATGGGCCTGACCACCGTTGCCGTGCACAGCGCCATCGACGCAACGGCGCGACATGCCCGCGAAGCCGATATCTGCATCGACCTGGGCGGCGCCAAGCCGGCCGACAGTTACCTGCGCATCGACAAGCTGATCGATGCCGCCAATGCCAGCGGCGCCCAGGCGATCCACCCGGGCTACGGTTTTCTCTCGGAGAACGCCGAATTCGCCCGCGCCATCGAACAGGCCGGGCTGATCTTCCTCGGCCCACCCGCCTCCGCCATCGACGCCATGGGCAGCAAGTCCGCCGCCAAGGCGCTGATGGAAGAAGCCGGCGTGCCGCTGGTGCCGGGCTATCACGGCGAGGCGCAGGATGTGGAAACCTTCCGTGCCGCCGCGGAAAAGATCGGCTACCCGGTGCTGCTCAAGGCTACCGCCGGTGGTGGCGGCAAGGGCATGAAGGTGGTCGAGCGCGAGGCGGACCTGGCCGAGGCGCTGGCGTCCGCCCAGCGCGAGGCGCAGTCGTCGTTCGGCGATTCGCGCATGCTGGTCGAGAAATACGTGCTCAAACCGCGCCATGTGGAAATCCAGGTCTTCGCCGACCAGCACGGCAACTGCCTGTACCTCAACGAGCGCGACTGCTCGATCCAGCGCCGCCATCAGAAAGTGGTTGAAGAGGCGCCAGCGCCAGGCCTCTCCCCCGAGCTGCGCCGCGCCATGGGTGAAGCGGCGGTGAAGGCCGCGCAGGCCATCGGCTACGTTGGTGCCGGCACGGTGGAGTTTCTGCTCGACGCCCGTGGCGAATTCTTCTTCATGGAAATGAATACCCGCCTGCAGGTCGAGCACCCGGTCACCGAGGCCATCACCGGCCTCGACTTGGTCGCCTGGCAGATCCGCGTCGCCCGCGGCGAGCCGTTGCCGATCGGTCAGGAGCAGGTGCCACTGATCGGCCACGCCATCGAAGTGCGCCTGTACGCCGAGGACCCCGACAACGATTTCCTCCCCGCCACCGGCACCCTCGAGCTCTACCGTGAAGCGGCGGATGGCCCGGGGCGTCGCGTCGACAGCGGCGTCGCCGAGGGCGATACCGTGTCGCCGTTCTACGACCCGATGCTCGGCAAGCTGATCGCCTGGGGCGAGAACCGCGAGGAAGCGCGGCTGCGCCTCTTGGCCATGCTCGACGAGACCGCCGTCGGCGGCGTGCGCACCAACCTCGCGTTCCTGCGCCGCGTCGTCGGCCATCGCGCCTTCGCCGAGGCCGAGCTGGATACCGGCTTTATCCCGCGCCACGAAAGCGAACTGCTGCGTCCGGCCGGCGAGCTGTCCGATGCCTTCTGGCAGCAGGCTGCCGAGTGCTTCGTACAGACCGAACCGACCAAGGTACGCGGCGACGATGCCCATTCGCCGTGGTCCAAACGCGACGGGTTGCGCTTCGGCATGCCGGCGCAGAACAGCCTGCACCTGCAGTGCAATGGCTAAAGCCGCCGGTTGAAGATCGATCCGGCAGCGCAGCAGCCAAACGTCCGCACGCCCAAGGCGATCCGCCAGGGCGATGCGCTGTACCTGCAGTGGAACGGCGAATGGCTGGCTGTGCGCACCTTCGACCCCATTGCCGAAGCCGAGGCCAGCCACCAGCATCACGGCGGCCTGACTGCGCCGATGAACGGCAGCATCGTTCGTGTATTGGTGGAGGCCGGCCAGCACGTCGAGGCCGGCACCGCGCTGATCGTGCTGGAAGCGATGAAGATGGAACACAGCATCCGCAGCGCCCAGGCCGGCGTGGTCAAGAGCCTGTTCTGCAGCGAAGGCGAACTGGTCAGCGAAGGCGCGGTGCTGCTGGAGATGGAAGAAGCGTGACGGTCGCCATGGTGAGCAAGGCTTCGCCGTTGTTCACCTACGTCCCCCGCAACCAGTAAGGTGGAAAACGCCGCAGGCTTTTCCACCGGTAGCCGGACGCCTCGGCTGACACACATAGACCGGTGAGCCCGCCAATCGCGCTCACCCCAGGAGGACATATGAGCCTGCCCAAACAGGTCCGGCTGGTGGAAGTCGGCCCGCGTGACGGCCTGCAGAACGAGCAGCAGCCGATCAGCGTGGCGGACAAGGTGCGCCTGGTGGACGACCTCAGCGCCGCTGGCCTCAGCTACATCGAAGTCGGCAGCTTCGTCTCGCCCAAATGGGGGCCGCAGATGGCGGGCTCCGCCGAGGTCTTCGCGCAAATCCAGCGCAAGGCCGGTGTCACCTACGCGGCGCTGACGCCGAACATGAAGGGCCTGGAGGCGGCCATCGAAGCTGGCGTGAAAGAGGTCGCGGTGTTCGGTGCGGCCTCCGAAGCCTTCTCGCAAAAGAACATCAACTGCTCCATCGCCGAGAGCCTGGCGCGCTTCGCCCCGCTGATGGAGGCTGCCCGCGAGCAGGACATTCGCGTGCGTGGCTACGTTTCCTGCGTGCTCGGCTGCCCTTATGAGGGTGAGGTATCGCCAGCCAAGGTCGCCGAAGTGGCCCGCGAGCTGTATGCCATGGGCTGCTACGAGGTTTCCCTGGGCGACACCATCGGCACCGGCACGCCGGGCAAGGCCCGCACCCTGTTCGATACCGTGGCCCGCGAAGTGCCGCGCGAACGGTTGGCCGGGCATTTCCACGACACATACGGCCAGGCGCTGGCGAATATCTATGCGAGCCTCTTGGAAGGCATCGCCGTGTTCGACAGCTCGGTCGCCGGCCTCGGCGGTTGCCCCTACGCCAAAGGCGCCAGCGGCAATGTC
>JAEYYS010000198.1 GCA_023428335.1 Verrucomicrobiota bacterium
TTTTGCATTTACCGTTCCCCCCCAGCGCCGCCACTTCATATCGGGGCGGCGCATGAAACAGTACGCCCTCGGCATCGACTACGGCACGAACTCCTGCCGCTCCCTGCTCATTGACCTGGCCGACGGCCGTGAAGTTGGTTCGACGGTGTTTCAATACCCGTCCGGTGAACTTGGCGTGCTGCTCGATCCGCGCGATCCGCATGTGGCGCGACAGAATCCGCAGGACTACCTCGACGGTCTGGTCGCCGTGACGCGCGGTGCGCTCGACCAGGCGCGCGCGGCGGTGCCGGGCTTTGATCCCGCGCAGGTGGTCGGCATCGGCCTCGACACCACGGGCAGCACGCCGATCCCGGTCGACCGCGACGGCACGCCGCTCGGTCTGCTGCCGGAGTTCAGGGACCAGCTCGATGCCATGGTCTGGCTGTGGAAGGATCACACCGCCCATGCCGAAGCGGCCGAGATCACCGCGCTCGCCCGCGAGATCCGCCCGGCGATGATTGCCAAGTGCGGCGGCATCTACTCGAGCGAATGGTTCTGGAGCAAGATCCTGCGCCTGCGCCGCTGCAATCCGGCGGTCTTTGCCGCTGCGCAAAGCTTTGTCGAGCACTGCGACTGGCTGCCGGCCGTGCTCGCCGGCGACACGAATCCGCGCACGCTCAAGCGCAGCATCTGCGCCGCCGGTCACAAGGCCCTGTTCGGCACCGAATGGGGCGGTCTGCCCGACAAGGACTTTCTCGCCCGCCTCGATCCGGCCCTGGCGGATCTGCGCGACCGTCTCTACGACGAGGCCCACACGGCCGACACCCGCGCGGGCAGCCTCTGCGCCGAGTGGGCCGCCAAGCTCGGATTGCCGGAAGGCATCGCCATCGCCGTCGGCGCCTTTGATGCCCACATGGGCGCGGTTGGCGCCGGCATCCGCGAGGGCACGCTGGTGAAGATCCTCGGCACCAGCACCTGCGACCTCATGATCGCGCGCAACGAGGCACCGCTCGCCGACATCCCCGGCGTCTGCGGTATTGTCGATGGCAGCGTGCTGCCCGGGTTCTTTGGCATCGAGGCCGGCCAAAGCGCGGTCGGCGACCTCTTCCTGTGGCTGGTCAATCACCTGGTGCCCGACAGCTACGGCGCCACGGTCGGGGAAAAATTCGTCGCCATGGAAAAAGCCATGGCTGCGCAGAAACCCGGCGCCAGCGGCCTGCTCGCGCTCGACTGGAACAACGGCAACCGCACGGTGCTCGTCGATGCCCGCCTCACCGGCCTGCTGCTCGGTCAGACCCTGCACACCGAGGCACACGAGATCTACCGTGCCTACATCGAGGCCACCGCCTTCGGCGCCCTGACCATCATCCGCCGCGTCGAGGAACACGGTGTCCAGATCGACGAGGTGATCAACACTGGTGGCCTGTCGATCAAGAACCCGACCCTCATGCAGATCTATGCCGACGTCATTGGCAAGCCGATGAAGGTCAGCCAGAGCGAGCAGACCTGCGCGCTCGGTGCCGCCGTCTTTGGCGCGATCGCCGCCGGCGCCGGCGAGCTTGGCGAACTGCAGGCCCGCGTCACCGCCGTGCGCGAGCGGGTGTTCCAGCCGATCCCGGAAAACCAGGCGGTGTATGCCGAACTCTATCAACTCTACCGCGACGTGCACGACGCCTTCGGCACCCGCGAGTGGAGCGGCAACCTGCACCACGTCATGAAGCGCCTGCTCGACCTCCGCGCGCGGCAGGGGTGAGGCTGCCGTCCGGACTCGAGGTCAGAACAAGAAGCTTTTTGATCCTCAGGGCGCGAGGCGGAAGCTGGCGAGACCGCTGCCGGTCGGGCCGAGGAAGAAACCGGTGGCGCGGCCGGACTTCTGCAGGAGCACACCCTGGAAGCTTGTCTTTTTGCCGTTGGCCGGATGCACGAAACTGCCCGACCAGCGGCCGGAGGCAGCCTGGACCGTGGCCTTGAACTGATGCGCGTCCGGCGTTGCTGCCGGCAGCAGTTGCAAGCGCGGATTGAGATTCAGGGCCTTCGGAGGCAGGGCGTCGAAGAGGGCGAGCAGGTTGCCGTCGGCAGCCGCGGGCGTCAGGGCCGGCAGGTAGGGCACAGCTTTGGCCACTAGGCGACTGGCTTCGAAATCCACCTCGATGCCGCCGGGCCAGCCGTTGGGGTAGAGTGCCGCTGGTCGCGGGCCGGTCTGTGCCGGGCGGAACCACAGGAAGTCCGTGCCGTCGGCATCGCTGGTGGCCAAATTTTGATAGCGGGCACGACCGGAAATGGAACCCTTGCCCCCCTGAAGCAGGGCGTGGAAGGCGACCCGGTTGCCCTCGGTCAGGAAACTGCTGGCGGTGATCTTGCTGCCGTCGGCGAGTTGGCCGACCAGCGTGGCCTTGCCATCCAGACCAATGCTCAGCCCGCCCCAGCCATCGCCCTGCGGATAGGCGTCGGCGGGCAGGCCGCGGTTCGGGGCGGTGAGCACGGGGAAGGCGACGGTGAAGCGTCCCTGGTTGCCCTGGCCATCGACGATCCAGGTGAGCATGGGATTCGTCTGGGCGTGGAAGATGGCGCGTTCGGCCTCGACCTGCGCGAAGCTCTGACCGTCCGCGAGCACCGTGCCGGTGATCTGGTCGCTCCCGGCCACGGCATCAAAGCGCAGGCTGAGCTGCAGTGGCGACAGTCCCTTGCGCGGCAGGGGCAATTGTGTGCCGGTCCGGCCGAAGGTGGCGATGCCGGAGTTGTCAAACGTGCCGCGCAGGCTGTGGCTGATGCCGCCCAGAAGCAGTTTGCCGGTGAAGGAACCGGGGCGTGTCACCTTGACGCTGAGGAAACCTTGTCGGGCATGGCTGGCGGTGGTCTGCGGCGCCGCCTCCGCCAGGCCGATGTAGGTGCCCGGAGTGCGCGCGACATTGCCGATGCGCACGGTGATTCCGGTCACCGGGCTGCGATCGATCCCGCCGTTTGCCGTGCCGCCGTCGTCCTGCAATTGCACCGTGAGCGTGACCACGCCGCTGGCGCTGGCGAGCGGTGTAAGGCTGAGTTCGCCGGTCGCCGAGAGGCTGGGAGGAGTGCTGAACAGATCCGGGCGGTTGGCGGCAACGATGAAGCTCAGGGCCTGTCCAATCTCGTCCGCCGCGCCGGGCGAGAGGTTGCTGGCCCAGGCCTGGGTGGTGATGACCCCTGCAGGCGCCTCCACCGGTGGTCCCGGCGTGAAGCGCGGGGCGTTATTCGTGGGCAGCGTGGTGAGGGTGAAGCTTTGCACCGCGCTGGCATCGACACCGCCGTTCTCGGTGCCACCATCATCGCGCAACCGGAGTTGAATCATGCTGCTGCCGCTGGTCTCCGGGTTGGGCGTGAAGCTGAGCATGCCGGCGGCATTCACGGTCGGCGGGGTCAGGAAGATCCCGGGGTTGCTGTTGCCCGTGATCTCAAAGGCAAGGGCCTGGTCGTCCTCATCCTCGGGACCGGCACGAAGATCGGTCGCCCAAGGCGCCACGACCTGCGGACCGCTGCCGCGCGCCACGCTGAGGTCAGGCCCTGCCGTGAAGGCGGGCGCGTCATTGACCGGTGTCACTGTCACGACAAACGAGGCGGTGGCAATCGCCTGGCCGTCGTCGACGCTGAGGGTCAGCGT
>JAEYYS010000240.1 GCA_023428335.1 Verrucomicrobiota bacterium
TCGCAAAGCAGACTGGATCTTATTTCTCGACCCAGCGCACCGCTTCCATGAGCAGTTCGCGGGCGGAGTCGAGACCAAGCTTCTGGCGGATGTTCGCCTTGTGCGCATCCACCGTCTTGGCGCTGAGGCTCAGCTTCTCGCCAATCTCGTGCGAATCGAAGCCGCGGCCAACCATCTCGAAGACTTCGAGCTGGCGGTCGCTGAGCATGCGGCCGGGCTCACCACGGGAGCCGGAGCGCGGACCACCGCCGGAAACAATGCTGCTCAGCAGGGAGGCACTGAAGAAGAAGCCACCGTTGAGAACCTGGCGCACCGCCTGGATCAGTCGCGCCGAGGGCTCACCCTTCATCAGGTAACCCATGGCGCCAGCGCGCAGGCAGCGCTCGGCATAAACGTTTTCATCATGCATGGAGTAGACCAGCACGAGGATTTCCGGATGGGTCTGCTTGAGCTTCTTGATGAGATCCACGCCGCTGCGATCTTTCAAAGTCAGATCGAGGATGATGAGATCGGGCTTCAGCTTCGGAATTTCCTGCAGTGCCGAATTGGCATCTTCCGAGTTGCCGACAAATTGAAGGTCCTCCTGACCCTCAAAGATTTTTTTCAGTCCCTCAATGACGATGGGATGATCGTCGAGAAGGTAGATCTTGTGTTTCATGGTTGGCCTTGGATGGGGTGGGGGTTTGGGTTGGTTTTGTTCGAATATGAAAAATAGAGCGCAGTCTGTCCCGTTTGCCAAGCGGGATTTTTTCATTCCTAGAAACGAGCACCCGATGGCCTGCCGTCGACCAACAATGCGCTTTCCGGCCTAAAATCGCAATCATTTTTTGTTCCCTAGAGAAATATTCTTATGCACACATCGATTACACTATGGTAATTTTAGGTTTTATCAGAGACGTCAACCCCCTGTGCAGGGTGGGCTCATTCCCTCGTGAAAGGGGGAAATCCGCTTCTGGAGCCGCCTTTCCCTATGCGCCTGCCCAACGAAGTGCGGCTCCGTACCGGCCGCCCACCTTTGCCGCTTGCATCCCGAGGCGACCCTGCGCCATCATGCTGGCAATGCTTCCGCAAATCTCCCAGCTTCTCCAACTCCAGGAGCGCGACCAGCGCATCCGGGCCCTGCAAAAGGAACTCAAGGACATCCCCAAAAACGAAGCACTCGCCAGGAGCCAGCTCGCCGGCGACCTGGCTGCCGTTGAAACCGCCCAGCAGAAAGCCAAGGAGATCGAGGTGCGCATCAAATCGCTCGAACTCGACATTCAGACCCGGCAGAACTCGATCAAGCGCCTGCAGGACCAGCAGTTTGAGACACGCAAGAACGATGAATTCCAAGCCCTTGGCGTCGAAGTTCAGCGTTACGAGCGCGAAGTCGGCGGCTTGGAAGATCAGGAGCTGGAACTGATGGAAACCCTGGAGACGGCCAAGGCCACCATCCAGGCCGCGCAAACCCGCCTGGCCGCCACCCAGGCCCGCGTCGATGAGGAATTGCAGGCACTGGCCGCCCGCGCCACCGGCGTGCAACAGCGCCTGGAGGCCGAACAAACCGAGCGCCAAACCCTGGCGACCCCGATCGAACCGGGCGCGCTTGATTTGTACAACCGCCTGTTCGCCAAAAAACCCGACGCGGCCGTCGTCGCCATGGAAAACGGCATCTGCGGCGGCTGCCACATGAAGGTCGTCATCGGCACCCTGCAACAACTGCGGCAGGAAGAAGGCCTGACCCAGTGCGAGAGCTGCGGCCGCATCCTTTATCTTGTTGAATAACCGCGTTCCCGCCCGGCGGGCCGTCACTCGGAAGAAGTGGCGCGCCGCGGCGTTGTCCTGAGCCATGTCCCGTCCCAAAGCGCGTTACATCATGATCGGCGGCTTCCTCGGCGCCGGCAAAACCACCACCGTCGGCCGCCTCGCCCGCCACCTGACCGACCTCGGCCTGCGCGTCGGACTCATCACCAACGACCAAGCCGGCGGCCTGGTCGACACCCGCCTGCTGCGCGGCCAGGGCTTCGCCACCGAGGAGATCGCCGGCGGCTGCTTCTGCTGCCGCTTCAACACCCTCGTCGAAGCCGCCGGCCGCCTCGCCGACCAGGCCCGTCCCGATGTCTTCATCGCTGAACCGGTCGGCAGCTGCACCGACCTCGTCGCCACGGTCACCTACCCGCTGCGACGCATGTATGGCGACAACTTCACCATCGCCCCACTCGCCGTTCTCGTTGATCCCGTGCGCGCCCGCCGCGTCTTCGGCCTCGACACCGGCGGCAGCTTTTCCTCCAAGGTCGCCTACATCTTCAAGAAGCAGCTGGAAGAGGCCGACCTCATCGTCATCAGCAAGAGCGACCTCGTCGGCGAGGCCGATCGCGAGGAACTGCGTGAGGCGCTGCTGCGCGAGTTCCCGCTGGCGGAGATCCTCTGCGCCTCGCCGCGCCATGAGACGGGCTTGGAGGATCTCTTCGCTCGACTGCTGAGCGACGAACAGGCGCGGCGCAACCCGATGGCGGTCGACTACGAAACCTACGCCGAGGGCGAGGCCCTGCTCGGCTGGCTCAACGCCACGGTGTCGCTGACCGCCACAGAAGAGTTCGACGCCAATGCCTTCCTGCGCGCGCTCGCCGAAGCGGTGCAGGCGCAACTGCGCGCCGACGGCGCCGAGATCGCCCACTTCAAGATGACTTACAGTCCCGATGACGGCATCGCCGGCGAACTCGCCTCGATCCATCTGGTGCGCAGCGACCATGTCGCGGAACTGGGCATGGAGCTCGACGAACCCAGCGAAGGCGGCCAGCTCATCGTCAACCTGCGCGCCGAGGCCGATCCGGCCGCGCTGATGCGCACCGTGCAGGCCAGCCTCGATGCCGTGGTGCCTGGTTTCCCGGGGCTCGTCGCCCGCCTCGAACACGAGGAACACTTCCGCCCTGGCAAACCGGTGCCCACGCATCGCGACGCCTGATTCCCCGGCAAGCCCGGCCATCGCCGGAACGTACCTATTGGCTGCCATGTCCGCCCCACGTCTGCTCCTGCTTCTCGCCAGTCTCGCCCCTGCGGCCGGTGCGGCGGACAAGCTCGACTTCAATCGCGACGTCCGTCCCATCCTCGCCGGCAAGTGCTATGCCTGCCACGGGCCCGACGAGGACAAACGCGAGGCCGGCCTGCGCCTCGACACCCGCGACGGCGCCACGGCCGACTTCGGTGGCTACCAGGCCATTGCACCCGGCAACCCCGAGGCCAGCGAGGCCTGGCAACGCATCGTCAGCGAGGATCCGGACGATGTCATGCCACCGCCCTCCTCGCCCAAGCAGCTCAGCGCCGCCGAACGCGCGCTGCTGCGCCGCTGGATTGCCGAGGGCGCCGAATACCGCGAGCATTGGTCCTTCCTGCCGCTGGCTGCCGTGACACCCCCACCCGCGGATGGCGCCCGCAACGGCATCGACGCCTTCATCCGCGCCCGCCTCGCAGAACATCAACTCGCCCCTGCTCCGGAAGCCAAAGCCGCCACTCTCATCCGCCGGCTCAGCCTCGACCTCACTGGCCTGCCACCCGCACCCGACGAGGTCGCCGCCTTCACCCGCGCTTACGCCACCGATCCCGGCGCCTACGACCGCCTCGTCGAACACCTGCTCGCCAGCCCGCACTTCGGCGAACGCTGGGGCCGCCACTGGCTCGATCTCGCCCGCTACGCCGACAGCAACGGCTTCCTCGGCGATGCCGTCCGCCCCAACGCCTGGCGCTACCGCGACTGGGTGATCGACGCCATCAACCGCGACCTGCCCTTCGATCAGTACACCCTCGAACAGCTCGCCGGCGACCTGCTGCCAAAGGCCTCCCAACCCCAGCTCGCCGCCACCGGCTTCCACCGCAACGCCGCCCTCAACACCGAGGCCGGCGTCGACAAGGAGGAGGCGCGCTTTCAATACCTTGCCGACCGCGTCAACACCACCGGCCGTGTCTGGCTCGGCCTCACCGTCGGCTGTGCCCAGTGCCACACCCACAAGTACGATCCGATCACCATCCGCGATTACTACGCGTTCTACGCCTTCTTCAACAACACCGCCGACCGCGAGGAACCGAAGACCAAGGCGCCCATCCTCGCCGAACTCGCCGAGGACCGCCGCACCACCTACGTCCATCTCGCCGGCGACTACGCCCGCCGCGGTCCCGACGTCGTACCCGCCAGCCTGTCAGCCCTGCCGCCCATGCCGACCCCCGCCCAAGGCGAGGCCAGCCGCCTCGACCTCGCCCGCTGGCTCGTCTCGCCCGATCACCCGCTGACCGCCCGCGTTGCCGTCAACCACGTCTGGAGCAAACTCTTCGGCACCGGCTTGGTCGCCACGCCCGACGACTTCGGCGCCACCGGCGAACCACCCTCCCACCCGGAACTGCTCGACTGGCTGGCACGCGACTTCATCGCCGGCGGCTGGAGCCGCAAGCAGCTCATCCGCCGCATCGTCACCTCCGCCACCTACCGCCAGTCCTCGGCCCATCGGCCCGAACTCGACGACCTCGATCCGCTCAACCGCCTGCTCGCCCGCCAGAACCGCCTGCGCCTCGAAGCGGAAATCCTGCGCGACGCCTCACTCGCCGTCAGCGGCCTGCTCACCCGCTCGATCGGCGGCCCCGGCATCCGGCCACCGCTGCCAGGCGACATCTTTGACGTCGGTCGCTCGGTGAAATGGGAGGTCAGCGAGGGCCACGACCGCTACCGCCGCGGCCTGTACATCCTCACCCTGCGCAGCGTGCTCTACCCCATGCTCACCACCTTCGACGCGCCCGACGCCACCGACGCCTGCGTCAAGCGCGACCGCTCGAACACGCCCCTGCAGGCTCTCACCCTGATGAACGATCCGGTCTTCCTCGAAGCCGCCCGCGCCCTCGCCCTGCGTGCGCTGCGCGAAAGCCAGGACGACACCCGCCTCGACCACCTGTTCCAACTCTGCCTCGCCCGCACTCCCCTGCCCGACGAACGCCAGCGCCTGCAC
>JAEYYS010000247.1 GCA_023428335.1 Verrucomicrobiota bacterium
GTGAACTCCTTGGCCGTCTCCGGGGTTTCAAAGGCGGCCGGTGCGCCGACACGCGGGTCACCGGTGCGCCGGATGATGCGCCCCGCAGCCAGCGGATCGTCCTTGTCGGCGCCAACACTGGTCAGCAGGGCCAGCTTGCCCGGGGTGGACAGGTCGCCCTCCTGCTCGGCCAGAACCTTGGCGATGCGATCCATCTCCTCCAGCTTGTAGCGCACCCGCACCTGCTGGACCGGCACATTGCTCAGCCTCTCCAATTCGATCTGGGCACTGGCGAGGGCACTCTCCTCCTCAAACTTGAGCCGGGAATCCAACTGGGAGGTCACCTTCTTGCGCACTTCGGCGAGTTCTTCGACGTAGCGCTGGATCGCCTTGTCGCGAAATTCCTCACGCAGGCGTTTGCGCGCCGCCTCATAGGCCTCGATCAGGGCCTCAGGAAACTCCCGGACGATGCTGGGCCGATAAGAGATGACACGCAACTGCATGTGCTGGCCATCCAGAAAACCCAGGCGAACCGCCGGAATCAGGCTGCCGCGCAACTCCTGCGGCGTCGTGGCGGCGGTCGCCACCCCCAGACGTTTGGCCGTCTCCAACTGGTAATAATCCGAGAGCAACTGGCGCGACAGCGAGCGCAGCATCTGGGCATTGTTCTCTTTCTGCGCACCGGAAGCCTCCCGGGTCGTGTCGACAAATTGGTTGACCCGAATCAACGCCGTCGATTCAAAGGTCGCCCGGGCATACACAAAGTAGCTGGTCCCGGCGACCAGGCCCAGCAGAAAGAGCAGCACCATCAGGCGCCAGTAATCTTCATACTGCAGGATCAGCCGCAGCAGTTTGGAGCCGTCCATCTTGTCCGGTTTGGGCGAGGTCGGCGGCTTGGTGGGCATGCAGCAGCTATGTCGTGAATGGGGTTATTTTCAAGCCCGCTGAGGGCGAATCCAATGCTCTGCCGATCAGAAGCCGAACACCTTCTCGGGCACATTCACCACGTCGCCTTCGGCAAGCGGCGGGTCATCGGCCTGACCCAGGCGGACCGGCCCCAGATCGACAACCGCGCGGCGACGACGGCCCTGGCTGTCCGTGCGGAAGATTTCCACGCGATCTTCACGCGCAAACTTGTTCATGCCTCCCGTGATGAGCAGGGCCTCATAGGTGCCAAGCGGCCGGCCGTTCGGCAGGGGAATGTGGTGGACGCCCGACCTTGGGACGGCGCCCGTGAGGAAGACCATCAGCTTTGGCATCTCCGCGATCGGCGTGGTGCTGGGATCCGCATGCTTCGCCGTACGCTCGACCAGCACGGTCGCTTCCGTGAGCTGGGTCCGCTGCAGGAATTCCTTCACCCGCGCTTCCGCCTGGGTGCGATCCAGCCCGGCGACCTGGATGCGTCCGGCACGCGGGATGACAATGTAGCCGCCGTCGCGCACCGGATAACTGCCGTTCAGGGTGGCGTCCTCCTTGACGAACAGTTCCAGGGAATCGCCGGGGGAAAACACCATCGGATTGAGGCGCGGCGCGGGCGCCGAGGCGACGGCCAGGGCCGGTGGCGGCAGCAGGTTCTCCTCTTCCGAGGAACTTTTGCAGCCGGCAAGCAGCACCGGCAGCAGGGCGACGAGCAGACAGTGGGTTCGGACCTTCATGAACATGGCGGATCGTAAGCAGCAAAACAGGGTTCGTGGAAACAAAACACCCCGGTCAGGCCGAACCTTGCCACTTTCGCGGCTGAAATTCGGCGCAAACCAGGGCGCTTGCGGGAAGTGGACACCTCCCGTAGACTCAGTAGCTCTTGCCGGCCGGGGCGACCCAGACGCCCTCGTTGTTGCCGTTGATGAACTCCTTCGGGTGATGGTTCTTGACGACCGTCACCAGGATGTGGTCAAAGCTCGTGCGGAAGCTCTTGATGCCGATCTTTTTGGGCGGCGAGTCGACCACCGGCGGTTCAGCGCCTTTGCCGCTGGTCATCTGGGTGTAGGGCTGATCACCCGGGGCGCGGTGCGAAACCGTGACCAGGACGCGGACGTCACCCGAATACAGCGGCGACTCCTTGACGCCCTCGACGAAGACGAAGCGCGGCACCGCCAGCGGCAGGTTGTAGGGATAGGTCTTGTAGTCGGTGGTGAACTCGACCACACGCTTGCCGGGATCGCGGGAATCGATCAGCAGGTCCTTCTTGTCCTTGTCGCGCCAAATGCGGACGTGACCGGAGTTGGCGATTTCCTCGTCGAGGGTGGCGTATTCACCGCTGCGATCGCCGCGATTGACGCCTTCCACTTCCAGAGTGACAACCACCTCGCCCTCGAAGTCAACACGGTAGGGGACGAGACGGACGACGAAGCGCGTGAGTTCACCCTTGCCGAGCACGAGGCCGGGAGGCGTGGCTTCGAAACTGCCGTTGTCGGCCGGGTCGGTGTTGCTGAGCACACCGTCCTGGTTCATGTCAGCGTCCATGTCGAGCTTGGCGATCTGGCGCTGGCGGTCGCGCCAGGAGTTGATGCGCTGGCCGAAGTACTTGTGGAAGTCGGCGGGGGCATCCTTGTTGGTTTCAACCCCACGGTCAGGGAGGCTGAGGGGAGTCTGCGCGTCAGCCACAAGCGGTGTGGCAAACACGATGAGGGCACCGAGGGCCAAAGTGTGCCCCTGCTGAAGCAGACCTCGGGTCTGAGCTGACGGTTTCGCGGTTTTCATGATCGGAGGAGGAGTGTTGAGGGTGATGATGGGATGTTGGCTTAAAAATACCGGCGCATGGACAGGCCAGTCAAGTGTTCCTTGAAGTCGTTGTTGCGGCCCTGGCGGTCTTCATACTGGTAGAAGATGCGGCCGGTGAGACGGAAGGCGAGCTGCTGCTGCAGTTCAAGACGATAGAGCCAGCGGTCGGCGTCGGCGAGGGCTCCACCCTGCTCAATGCTTTCATACATGGCCGTAGCGCGAATCGTGGTGAAATCGAGCGGGTTGTAGATCAGCGACATGCCCAAGCCCCAGCGGTCACGCACGGCGAGCTCATCATTGATGGTTTCACGATCGGAGAACTGAGCGAAAGCACGCACAGAGAGAGACTTGTCGATGCGTTGATCAATGACGTAGCGAGCGTATCGCGCAGTGAGCGTCTCCGGCAGCAACTCATTGTTGAAGAAGTTTTCACCCACATAGAGCCAGTGGCGCGTGTTTTGGGTGAGGGCCTGACTGAGGCCCACTTCCCAAATGAAGCCGTCTCGATCAGGGTAAGTGCCCGTCGTGCGGCGATAGCCAGCCATACCACTCCATTGAATGTTTTCGGTCAGGCGGCCAGTAAGCAAGGCTTCAAAGCGATGCCACAGACTTTCAAAGCCGTCATAGGAATACATGTCATACCGAAAGCGCGGTGCAAAAGGAATCACAGAACCTTCATAGCCGAGCATCGTTCCAAAGTGGTCTCGTGTGCGGTGCTCGACAAAGTCGAAGGTGCGGAAGAAGTCGGTGTGATCGACCGCAAAACCCAAGCGCCACTGTTCGTCAAACACAAGTCGATTCGCCTTGAAACCCAACCGATTCGAGAAATAGGCCAGTTCATCGTTCTGGAATTCGTTGGTGCGTCCACGATCATTAAAGCCGAAGAAGTAGCGCCCGGCACGATCTTGGGCGGGAGAGTCGGCATCCGCGTAGAAGTCGAGGCCCGGCGCGCCGCGGAACTCGCTGAACAGCAGGAAATCCCACGGCCCGTAGGACTTTGACCAATTCAAACGAAACTGAATCGCAGGCGCATAGTGGTTACCGAACCGCAAAGCCACTTCATTCTCGAAGGGGAGATACATGAGGTTGGCCACCGCTGAGAGGTACAGCGAATCGCTCAGGCGCACCAGACCACGCACCGCCACATCAACATACCCGGTCCAGCCATCGCCATTGTCTTCCTGAAACGTACGATCGCCTTGATAATCCGAATAGACCACACCGCCGCCAGCCCAGAGCACGTCAAAGTAGAGCAACCCCAGCTTCACATGGGCCTGCTCCGGTGAAAAGGCTCGCGTCAGGGCACCCATGCGGCCATCAAGCGTCATCGACATGTGGCTGAGACGCTCATTTTCGAGAGTCCAGGCATCGTGCGGCGTGAACAAGCCAAGCGTGTGGTCGAGCGGACGAAAAAAGCCGTCGTGCCGCTCATAGAAATTTTGCTCGGGACCCTCATAGGGGAAGAGGCCGGTAGCAGTCTGCAAGCGCAGATCAGGCCCTTCTTCACCGGTGTTGCCACGCGTCAGGCTGCGCGGGTAATCACTGCTCCGCAGCACGGTCATGTCGTTCAGCGTCGGGAAAAAGCCCGTGGGCTGAGAAGGCTGCACCGGCAGCATGGGTTCCGCGAACTGGGCCGCGGCGGGGAGTGTCAATCCAAGAAGAGCCAGCTTCAAGGTGTGACTCATCACCTGCAGCCGCTGGGTTGAGCGGAAGATTCGGGAGGAGAGGCGCATGGTTTTGGGAGAGTTTGCCGCACGGGAGCGCGGGTGGGAGTTGTGGGAGTCGGGAAAGTCAGCGCGCGCCTGTCTTGGCGAGACCGCCAAGGCCAAGGCGCGCCAGAAAGGAGTAGTCAGCTCGGAGCAGGCACCAGAACGTGTATATATACATCCCCACCATGGGAATGAAAAGAATAAACAGGGACCATGCCAACTTTCCTTTAATGTTGGACCGGGCCAAACTGGCCAAACACAGTGCTACCAGAGTCAAGTAGGCAAAAGCCAAAACCGCATAGACCTCCGGCGCCGTATTCTCGGCGTTGAAAGTCACAAAGCGTGTGATGACCGTTCGCATTTCGGGAGATGCAACTGCGCAAAATTGTAGAACTCGGGCAGGAATTGTCCATCAAATTCTGACTTATTTTTTATAAAAATTATAATTTTAATAACATTCCGATTGTGCCATGCTGTCTTGCCGCCTGCGGATTTGGCCTTGCGTTCGGCCCCTACCCATGGCTTGATGCCTTGTCCGTCACGGTTCCACCCTTCACTCCTCCTGCCATGAAACTGTGTCTCCTGCTGATCACTCTCGCAAGTTCCACCCTTCTGTCGAGCTGCACCAACTTCTACCCGCTCGGCCACAGCCGCAATGGCGACTACTTCGGCGGCCAGGGCATGTCCACGGCGCCAAACGTGTACAACCCGCGTGACCTGCACCGCGAACCGGAAATTTTCTGAAGCCTTGTGAGGCTGATGACGCCACGCTCCTGTGCATCCACCGCTGTGCGACTTGCGTCGCGCCGGGGTTTTACCGTTCTGGAGTCCCTGCTCGTGCTGGTCCTGCTGACGGTGCTGACCGTGGTGTCCACGGCCCTGTGGATCAAGGCCCCTGCAAGTACCAGCGATGAGGAACTGCGCTGGATGTCGGAAGGTGGCGACGCGTCCCGCCTCTCGCCTGGGCTGCCGTCCGCCGAAGATCCGGGCCTGCTGCCGGACATGACCTCCGACACGGAGATCCAGCTCAACAAGGACGCCGCCAAACAGGCGCCCTGAGCAACGTTCACCGGCTCATGGAATCCGCAGCGCCACGCCGCCGCGCCGCGCGTTTCCTGGCGGTGCTCGCCGTCTTTTACCTGCTGTTCACGCTCGCGCTGCTGCTGGCGCTGCGCCAGGTCGGCGAGGCCAACCATGGTCTGGCCCTGCTGTTGTTTGCACCGCCAACACTCTGGCTGCTGCCGGGGCTGCTGCTGCTGCCGTTCGCCCTCATCTGGAGCTGGCGCTCGCTGCCGCCGCTGGCGGCGGCGGCTCTGGTCATCCTCGGACCCTTCATGGGTTGGCAACTGGATCGCGGCGCACCGGCGGCCGACGCGTACGCGGCACCCTCACTCACCTTGATGACCTGGAACCGCGGTCAACATGGCGGCCAGACGCCGCTCGATTTCAAACGCCGCCAGCAGCCCGACCTGCTGGTGCTGCAGGAAGCGGCCCAGCGCGAGCGCGCGTTCGCCAGATCCAGCGACTACGGCGACTACGCCGCCTATCAATGCGCCGGTGAACACACGCTGCTGAGCAAGTTCCCCATTCTGGAAAGCTCCCTGCTGCCCGCCGGCGCCGCGCGTTTTGTCATCGACTGGAACGGCCGCCGCATCGCCGTCTACTCGGTGCATCTGCGCACGCCGCGCGATGTGCTGCTCAGTCAATGGAAGGGCGGTCTTTTTTACGGCATGCTCGGCTTTCCCGGCACGCCTTGGGCCGAACGCAGCGCGCAATACCAGGTCTTCTGGGACGGCCAGCTCGATGCCGCTGCGAAAATCCTCGATGCCGTGCGCCAGGATCCCCTGCCCGCGCTCATTGCCGGCGATTTCAACTCGCCGCACACCGGTCACATCCGCCACCTCTTCAGCCGCGATCTGGGCGATGCCCACGCCGAGGCTGGTGCCGGCTTCGGTTTCACCTTCCCCGGCAGGACCCGCAACCCGTTCAGTGCCGGCGGCCCCTGGCTGCGCATCGACTACATCTTCTTCTCCCGCCATTGGTCGGCGATGACCTGCACCACCGAGGCCGAACGCGCCTCCCAGCACCGTGCCGTCGCCGCGCGCCTGGCGCTGACCGCCCCCTGACGCCGGGCTTGCCCGCGGCGGAATCCGTGCGACCTGCTCGCCGGTGCAGCGCAGCAGCCCGACGCACCCACCGCCCATGCGACTCCTGTTCTTCAGCCTGATGCCCGCTCTCGCCCTCGCCCAGCCCCTGGTCTATCCCGAAACCCGTCAACAGGAAGTCGTCGATGACTACCACGGCGTGCAGGTCGCCGATCCCTACCGCTGGCTCGAGGACGACACCAGCGCGGAGACGCAGGCCTGGGTGCAGGCGCAGAACGAGGTTACCCTGCCCTGGCTGCGTGCCATCCCCGGTCGCGAGGCCCTGCGCGCACGCCTGGAAAAACTCTGGAACTACGAGCGCTCCGGCGTGCCCTGGCAGGAGGGCGGCAAGTGGTTCTTCACCCGCAACAGCGGCCTGCAAAACCAGAGCGTGCTGCATGTGGCCGACACGCCCGACGGACCATCGCGCGTGCTGCTCGATCCCAACACGCTGTCCGCCGACGGCACCACCTCGCTCACCGTTGCCACCCCCAGCCGCGACGGCCGCTTCCTCGCCTATGGCCTGTCGCAGGCGGGCAGCGACTGGCAGGAATTCCGCGTGCGCGACATCGCCACGGCCACCGACACCGAAGACGTGCTGCGCTGGATCAAGTTCAGCGGCGCCTCCTGGGCACCCGACGGCTCGGGCTTTTATTACAGCCGCTACCCGCAGCCGCGCGAGGGTGCGGCACTCACCGAGGCCAACAAAAACCAGACGGTCTGGTTTCACCGCCTTGGCACGCCGCAGACCGATGACCGCCTGATCTACGCGCGCCCCGACCAGCCCGACTGGGGCCTGCATGCCCGCGTCAGCGATGACGGCGACTACCTGATCTTCAGCGTCACTCACGGCACCGATCCGCGGAAGCGCGTCTTTTACCGCCACCTCGCTGACAACGATGCCGCCGTGGTCGAACTGCTCAACGACTTCGACGCCGCCTATGAGTTTCTCGACAACGTCGGCAGCCTCTTCTACTTCCGCACCGATCTCGGAGCACCGCGCTACCGCGTCATCGCCATCGACGTCACCCGTCCGCAGCGCGAGCACTGGCGCGAAATCATCGCCCCGTCGGAGGACAAGCTCGAAGGTGTCTCCGTGGTCGGCAACCAGCTGCTCTGCGAGTACCTCAAGGATGCACACTCGGAGATGCGCGCCCACGACCTCGACGGCCGCCTGATCCGCCGCCTCGAACTGCCCGGCCTCGGCACCGTCGCCGGCTTCAGCGGTCGCCGCGACGAGGGCGAAACCTTTTATCTGTTCACCAGCTTCACCGAACCCGGCGCCATCCATCGCTACGAGGTCGCCAGCGGCCGCAGCACGCCGCACTGGCGGCCGCAGGTCGACTTCGATCCCGCCGCCTACGAAACCCGCCAGGTCTTCGTCACCAGCAAGGACGGCACGCGCGTGCCGCTGTTCCTCGTCCACAAGAAGGGCCTGCAGCTCGACGGCAGCCACCCCTGCCTGCTCTATGGCTACGGCGGCTTCAACATCAGCCTGACGCCGGCCTTCTCGGCCAGCCGCATCGCCTGGCTCGAGCTCGGCGGTGTCTATGCCCAGGCCTGCCTGCGCGGCGGCGGCGAGTATGGCGCCGACTGGCATGCCGCCGGCACCAAGCTGCGCAAACAAAACGTCTTCGACGACTTCATTGCCTGCGCCGAATGGCTGCAGCGCGAGAAGATCACCTCGCCCGCCAAGCTCGCCATCCAGGGCGGCAGCAACGGCGGCCTGCTGGTCGGCGCCTGCATGACCCAGCGCCCCGAGTTGTTCGGCGCGGCGCTGCCCGCGGTCGGCGTCATGGACATGCTGCGCTTCCATCGCTTCACCATCGGCTGGGCCTGGAAGAGCGATTACGGCAGCAGCGAGAATGCGGAGGAGTTCAAGGCCCTGTTCGCCTATTCGCCGCTGCACAACCTCAAGCCCGGCACGCGTTATCCGGCCACCCTGGTGAAGACCGCCGATCATGACGACCGCGTCGTGCCCGCGCACAGCTTCAAGTTTGCCGCCCGCCTGCAGGCATGTCAGGCCAAGGACGGTCCGCCGGTGCTGATCCGCATCGAGACCAGCGCCGGCCACGGCGCCGGCACCGCGCTGGCCAAGGTCATCGAGGAGACCGCCGACACCTGGGCCTTCCTGACCCGCGTGCTGGAGATGCCTGCCCCTTCGAAATGAGCTTGTGCCAACGCCCGTCCGCGGGCCATCCTCAAACCCGATGAAGTCCCTGCTCGCCGTCATCAACCCGATGCTGGAGAACCGTACCAGCCGGACCAACCTGCGCGCGCTGGTCAACCTGCTGCTCGTGCTCGCGGCCCTGGTCGTCCTGTACAGCGTTGCCTTTCACCTGCTCATGCTGCGCGAGGGCCAGCAGCACACCTGGATCACCGGCCTGTATTGGACGCTGACCGTGATGACCACTCTCGGCTTTGGCGACATCACCTTCCAGGGCGACGCCGGCCGGCTGTTCTCGGTCGTGGTGCTCGGCTCCGGCGTCATCTTCATGCTGGTGCTGCTGCCCTTCACCTTCATCGAGTTCTTCTACGCCCCGTGGATGCGCGCCCAAGCCGCCGCCAAGGCGCCGCGCGAACTGCCGCCGGACACGCGCGGCCATGTCATCCTCACCGATCACGGCCCGCTCGCCAGCGCCCTCATCCCCATGCTCGCCCAGTACGGCCACCCCTGCGTCGTGCTCTGCCCGACCCTGCAGGAGGCGCTCGAACTGGTCGAACGCGGCGTGCGCGTCGCCGTCGGCGACCTCGATGACCCGGACACCTACCGGCGCATGCGCCTCGACCAGGCCGCCCTGCTCGTCGCCACGCGCACCGACGTCATCAACACCAACGCCACCTTCACCGCGCGCGGCCTGTGCGAGCGCGTGCCCATCGTGGCTTCCGCCTCGTCCGACGCCGCCCGCGACGTGCTTGAACTCGCCGGTGCCACCCTGGTGCTGCGCCTTGAGGAGATGATGGGCGCCGCCCTCGCCCGCCGCGTCAGCATCCGCGACTCCGATGCCCACGTCATCGGCAACCTCGACGGCCTGCTCATCGCCGAGGCCGCCGCCGCCGGCACGCCGCTGGTCGGTCAAACCCTCGCCCAAAGCGGCCTGCGCTCGCGCACCGGTGTCAGCGTCATCGGCGTCTGGGACCACGGCCGTCTCGCCGTCGCCGAGGCCGGCCTCGAGATCCGCGCCGACACCGTCTTCGTGCTCGCCGGCACGCGCGCGCAACTCGACCGCTACAACGCCGCCTTCCTCAACCAAGTCCAGGACAAGCCGCGCGTGCTCATCGTCGGCGGCGGC